>CAZUPX010000069.1:0-4617 GCA_964622155.1 uncultured Planctomycetaceae bacterium
GAACTTGACCCCGCCGACGGCGCGATCGTCGATCAGATTCGATTGAGCGACCTGGGGATTGCCGGCCAGGTCAGCGGGCTGGGGTATCTGAATGGCCAACTCGTGGCGCTAGAGCCCTCCACGGGAACGTTGCATTTCATCAACACGTTTACCGATCAACGGGCGCGATCGGTTCCGACCGGTCTACCCCTGCGGGGAGCACTGACGGGCGCGGGTTCCCGGGGGACGCTGTTTGCAGTCAGGACGAACAACCAGATCGTGGAGCTCGACCCGGCCACCGGCAGCGTGCTGCGCAGTTTTGCATCGCCGCTGACGCAAGCGACAGGACTGGCCATCGTCGAAGGCAAGATCTGGGTTGGCAACGCGTCGGGAAATGTATCCATCCTGAATGCCAGCACGGGGGCCGTAATCTCCTCGGTGGCCACCGCCCTGCCGCTGGCCGGACTGGGGGCCGACGACGGTGGCGCGATCAAACAGGCGCTCAGCGGAAGCTTGCAGCTCTCCGGCGGGACCGTCCTTAGCGACCAGGCGGCGACACTCATCACCGCCGGTGCCGGTCCCTTTACCGGCACGTTCCGCCCCGTCGAATCCCTGGCGGTGTTTAACGACAAATCGATCGCCGGCACTTGGAACCTGCTGGTTCTAGACACAGCGACGGGCAACCAAGGCGTTCTGACTGACTGGAAGCTCATCGTGAACCAGCCGGATGACACCACGCCAAGTTACCGCACGACCGCCTTCGTGGGTGACAACCTCGCCAAGGGCGCCAACGACGTGGACCTGTATCGGATCGACGTGCTCGAGGCGGGCAAGTTGACTGTCAATACCAGGCCGGGTGCAACCCTCGACAGCGTGATCCGTGCGTTCGACGCCGGCGGCGCGCCGCTCGGGCTGGGCAACGCCGTCGGCTTGGGCAAGGCCGACCAGTTGGTGGTGAACCTGCCGGCGGCAGGGACCTACTTCATCGGCGTCTCAAGCAGCGGAAACGTGGCCTATGCGCCCGTGACCGGCAGCAATGCCGTCGGGGGTGTGTCTAGCGGCGATTACGTTCTGGAAGCGCGCTTTGACAAGGCGTTCCATCCGAACGACGTCAATTCAACCTACGCCGACGCGACGAACCTGGGCGCGTTGGGCCAGGCCGGAAGCTTCACCGAGGGCGATATTCGCGGCACAGGTCCGTTGCTCAACATGCCGGGCAGCATTTCCGAGCCGGGCCACCGCGACGTCCCTGTTGAAACGCATCTGAACGGGGGGGCCGGAAACTCGGTGACGACGGCCTCCTACAACTTCCAAAGCTTTTACGGCACTTTGCCGTCGGGCGACTCGCCGCCGAACGTCATCACCGACATCCAGAAGCAACGCGCCCGCGAGATTTTCGAGATTTATAGTTCGCTGCTGGGCATCCAATTTTTTGAGACAGCCAATCAAGGACTGACGGTGGCGACGGGCGACTTGCGAGCGATCGACCCGAGGGTCCCAACCGGTCCTGGCGGAGTGGCCGGCATCTCGAACGGCAGTCTCAGCGGGCGCGTCATCATGGATGCCGCCGAGAACTGGGGCGACAGCGAATACGGAGGCGGCTGGTTCAAAGTTGCGATGCACGAAATCGGCCACAGCCTCGGGCTGGGCCACGCCTACGAGCTTCCGCCGCTGACCATCATGGGGAACAGCGGCTCGGCCGATTCAGGCTTCCCTGGTGACACGGACATCATCCACGCTCAATACCTCTTCCCGCCGGTGGCTGACGACATCGACGTGTATCGTTTTCAGCTCACCGAGCCCGGGACCGTGACGGCCGAAATTCTCGCCGAACGGTTGGACAAGGGGAGCAGCCTGCTCGACGCCGCGCTGGCGCTCTACCGGGAGACCACGCTGGCTGGAGGCGTGACGCACCGGGAAGTCATCTCGTCGAACGACGATTACTTCAGCAGTGACCCTCGTATCCGAGTAGCCTTGGAGGCGGGCGTCTACTATCTGGCCGTCACAAGCTCCGGTAACCGCGAATTCGACCCGTCCATCAAGGATTCGGGTTTCGGGGGACGAAGCGCCGGGCGGTACGAGTTGCATCTCGATTTCCAGGACAGCCCACATTCTTCGATCGTTGACACCACCCAGACGGCCCTGGATGGAAACGCCGACGGCAATCCGGGCCGACAATTCGACTTCTGGTTCCAGAGCGGAGCAACGATTTATGTCGACAAGATGGCCGATGTCTCAAGTGGACCAGACGGTGCCGGCACACTGGCACAACCCTACGACTCAATCGCCACGGCGCTTGCGGACGCTGGCTCGCGGATTGTGATTCCGGCGGCGGGCGGAGCTGCCTTTGCGGACGGAGAGACCTTCTCGATCGCCGATCTGTCGCAGAGCGTGGCGGTCTTCGAGTTCGATTTAGACGGCAAGGTCGCGGCGGGACGCGTCGCCGTGCCGATCCGCGCGGCCGATTCCCAGGGGACGGTCGCGGCGGCGATCGTCGCGGCGGTCAACGGCGCTAGTGGAGTGAATGGGGTGACGGCGACTGTATCCGCCGCGGGCAACGTCGTACGGCTGGCGGGCATCGAAAAACTGGATGTGTCGAACTCGGCGGCTTTATTGTCCACGCCCAATCTAGTGCGAATCGCCGGCAACGGGGGCGGCGATGGCAAGATCGATACGATCGCCGACAATCGGCCGTACCTCGTCGGGGTCGACAACTTTGGACAGGCACTCTCCGACGGCAACGAGCTCCGCGTGCCGCAGGGCGTGACGGTGATGATCGACGCCGGCGCTCTGGTGAAGCTGCAAGCAGCGATTGTGGATGTCGGCACCTCCGCGCTGGGCGTCGACCGTCGCGGCGGCGCGCTGCAGGTGCTGGGCACCCCGCAAGCGCCGGTGTTTTTCCGGTCGTTTCGCGACGATTCGGCGGGCGGCGACACGGACGGCGCGAGCGCCGGAGAGCGGCCTGGCGACTGGGGCGGCGTGGTGTTCCGTGACGACTCGGACCGTGAGGCTCAAGGTATCCACCTGAACTGGGTCAACCACGCCGACCTCCTGTCGGGAGGTGGCAAGGTCGTTGTGGATTCCGTGGAGACGGCCTTCAGCCCGATATACCTGGAGGGCGCGCGACCCACTTTGACGTACAACACGATCCGCCAGAGCGCTGGCGCGGCCATCTCGGCGGATCCCAATAGTTTTGATGACGCGCAGGGTCGCGCTGGTCCCGACATCCATGACAATCTCGTCATCGACAACACCGTCAACGGCTTGTTCGTACGAATTCGGACGGAATTTGGCAATCCCATCGACCGGCTGAAGGTGACGGCCCAGTGGAAGGAAACGGGACTGCCCTACGTGCTGTCTGAAAACCTGATCATTTCGGGCACGCCGGGCGGGCCGGTCCTGGATGGCGCCAGCGGATTTCTCATGCCACGGTTTGATGCACGACTGGTGATCGATCCGGGCGTGGTCGTGAAGCTGGGCGGAGCGCGGATCGAAACCGAGATCGGCGCGCAGTTGATCGCCGAAGGAACGCCCAGCCAGCCCATTATCTTCACCTCGCAAAAAGATGATGCCTACGGCGGTGGCGGCACCTTTGACACGACCAACGACGCGGGGGCGACCAGTCCCGCGGCGGGCCAGTGGGGGGGGCTGTTCTTCGGCGCGTTCTCCAAAGGCAGCCTGGACCACGCGGTGATCACGTACGCCGGCGGCTTGACGCCCATCGAGGGCGGCACCGACCGATTTTCGGCCGTGGAGATTCACCAGGGCCAGGTGCGAATCGCCAACAGCGTTTTCCAGACAAATAGCGACGGACAAAGTAGCTCCACTCGGAATGGTCGCGGATCCAATACCGCCGCCACGGTGTTTGTGCGCGGCGCACAGCCTGTGATCGTCAACAACGAGTTTCGCGGCAATGCCGGAGACGCGATCAGTATGGATGCCAACTCGCTTGACGCCGCGATCCGGCCGGACGATGGCCGAACCACCGGCTTGGTGGATCGCTACTCCAACTTCGACGACAACCACGGTCCCCTGGTGCGGCTCAACGTATTGACCGATAACGATATCAACGGCATGGCGATCCGCGGTGGCACGGTGACCACGGATTCCGTCTGGGACGATACGGACATCACGCACATACTGCGCGACGAGATCGTCATTCTCAACCATCACACGCAGAGCGGCCTGCGCCTCGAGAGCAGCGCCTCCGAGAGCCTGGTCGTCAAGCTCAGCGGCCCCAACGCGGGCTTCACGGCCGGCGGAGTGCCGCTGGACATCATCGACCGGATCGGCGGATCCTTGTACGTGCTCGGTACTTCGGGACATCCGGTGGTTCTCACGTCGATCAACGACGCGACCATCGGCAATGGCCCTCGCTCGACGGTCAGTCCTCAGCCGGGCGACTGGCGCAGCGTGCGACTGGACCGTTACAGCAACGACCGCAACGTGGAAATCCAACTCGAGACCGAAAGCGCCTTCGCCGCCGCAAACGACTCCAACAACACCCCAGCCAAGGCCCAGGTCCTGGGCGTGCTGGCCCCGGACGAGAAGAACGGCGATACCAATCGGCGCCTGGGGTTCGAGATACACGGCACGATCGCCTTGGACAACTCGGCTGACGTCGACGTGTACGGCTTC
>CAZUPX010000070.1:0-9417 GCA_964622155.1 uncultured Planctomycetaceae bacterium
ACGGCCCAGGTGCGCGACAAGATGGGTTGCGATGCACTGCTCATGCAGTCGCCCATCGGCAAAGAGGACAAGTTCGAGGGCGTGATCGACCTGATCACGATGAAGGCCAACTATTTCGACGGCGCCAACGGCGAACGCGTCCGCACCGAGGACATTCCAGCCGATCTGAACGCCGGGGCCGCAAAGGCCCGGCAGCACATGCTCGAAGGCTTGTCGATGTACTCCGACGAGCTAATGGAGCTGCTGCTGTCCGAAGAGCCGGTGAGCGAAGACTTGATTCACAACATCGTCCACGACGCCGTGCAGGCCCAAGACCTGACCCCTGTGTTCCTGGGCACCGCCTATCGCAACAAAGGCGTGCAGTTGCTGCTGGACGCCATCGTGCGCTACCTGCCGTCGCCGTTGGACCATCTGGTCAAAGCAAAGCAGTACAACAACCCGACGCAGGAATTCCCGCTCGAGCCGGACCCCGACAAGCCGTTTGTCGGCATGGCGTTCAAGCTGGTCGAGGACTCGTTCGGCCAGTTGACGTTTTTCCGCATCTACCAGGGCACGATCAACAAGGGCGAGCTGCACTACAACCAGCGGACCGATCAGAAGCAGCGTTTCAGCCGCATCGTCAAGATGCACGCCGACAAGCGCGAGGAAATCGACTCGGCCAGCGCCGGTGACATCGTGGCGGTGCTGGGTGTCGATTGCGCCAGCGGCGACACCTATGCCGCCCAACGAAAGTACTGCACGCTGGAGAACATGTTTGTGGCCGAGCCGGTGATCAAGATGGCGATCAATCCGCTGTCGCGAGAGGGCTCCGACAAGATGGGCAAGGCACTGGCGCGCTTCCGTCGCGAAGACCCCACCTTCCGCGTCGCCACCGACGAAGAGACCGGCGAAACCGTGATCGCCGGGATGGGCGAGCTGCACCTGGATATCTACGTCGAGCGCATCCGCCGCGAGTACGGCGTCGAAGTCGAGGTCGGAGCACCCAAGGTCAGTTATCGCGAAGCGCCGACCAAGACCGCCGAATACGACTTCCGCCATAAGAAGCAGACCGGCGGCTCCGGTCAGTTCGCCCATATCAAGGGCAAGCTGGAATGCCTGCCCGAAGGCTCGCCCGAGACGTTCGAGTTTGAAGAAAACATTGTGGGCGGGCGGATTCCCAAGGAGTACATTCCCTCGGTCGAGAAGGGCTTTCGCGAGTCGATCCATAAGGGTCCCGTGGCCGAGTTTCCGATCGTGGGCGTCAAAGCCATTTTGGAAGACGGCTCGTATCACGAGGTCGACAGTTCGGACATGGCGTTCCAGACATGCGCTCGCAACTGCTTCCGCGAGACCTTTCTGAAGACCAAGCCGATCCTGTTGGAGCCGGTGATGAAGATCGAGATCGAGGTGCCTTCGCAATACCAGGGCCCGGTGGCCGGCGAGCTAACGAGCCGCCGCGGCCTGATCGTATCGACCGAAGTGAACGGCGCCTTTGCCACGATCGAGGGCGAAGTGCCGCTGGCCGAAACGTTCGGCTACTCGACCGACCTGCGCAGCATGACCCAAGGACAGGGCACCTTCACGATGGAGTTCGCCAAGTACCGCCGCGTGCCCGCGAGCATCCAGGAAGAGATCATCGCCGAAAAGAAAAAGCGGCAACTGGTGGGGGCGAAGTAACCTCGCGAGCGCGGCCGCACTATTTCGACACTCTCCATCAGCCCAGGGATTGCAATCCCCGGGCTTTGTTGTTGAGTCGGCACTCTCTTCCGACTGCTTTCCCCGTTTCGCGCGGTGCCATGCCCGCGCCTCGCGGGCATGCCAACTGGAATTTCATGCATGGCCACGAGGCGTGGCATGGCACCCGATGCTTTGCACTATCCGCGTGCTGTCACCATCGTACGCAGCTCGGCCAATTGCTCGTTGATGTGGTGCAACTGGCTTTTCAGCTCCGCCTGCCGAGCTTCATGGGGCGGGGGTGTTTTGCTGACGAACGAGATAATGCCGGCGGACGCGAGCTCGGCCCGTTCGACATCCTTCAGCGACGCGATTCCTTGCCTGTGTGCTGCGGCCTCTAACTCCGGCGGTGTGATTAATTCGCGCGCCATGTTACCCCGTTGTAGGGCACCGCGGTCAATGAGCACGGTCGGTTTTCCTTCCACGTATCGATCGATGGTTGGGTGCGCGACCAGAAACCACACGGTGGCATAGTTGACCACCAACAGGGTCACCGCGCCGATGAGGCCGCCTGACAGCGAGTTGTCGGGACCGATGATTGCGTTCTGCACGGTATTTGCCAACGTCATGAACACGATGAAGTCCATGGCCGAGAGCTGCGCCAACTCGCGCTTGCCGGCCAGCCGCAGCCCGATGAGCAGGAAGAAGTACACCACCAGCGGCCGGAGCATTTTCTCAAGAACCGAAATCTCAGGCCGAAAAAAAGCGTCAGATAAGTCCCACATGAGCGCGTTCCTTTGCAACCGTTGGGGCACGATCGGTTAAGGGCATTGATAACTACTTTAGAGTTCCGGTGCCTCGTCGCAAGTCCGCACGATGGACCAGGCGCGATGAATCTTCTTGTTGCGAAAGTCGTGCGGCACAGTCTGCCGCGTGATCTCGCGAACACCAGCCCCCGTGATTTGCTCGGGATCGATTCTCAACCGGCGAAAGGTCGTCACGAAATAGATCTTGCCCGAGTGCGAGAGCCGTTCGACCAGCAAGTTGACCAGCTCGACATAGCCGTCCTGCACGTTCCACACCCCCTCGCGCCGTTGTCCGTCGAAGCGCGGCGGCTCGACGAACACCAGATCGAACCGCGGCTGATGGCTTCGAGCCAGCTCGCGGACAAACTCAACTGGATCCTGACAGATGAGCTCGTGCGGGTTGCCGGCCAGGCCGTTCAGCTCAAAGTTCCGTTTGGCGCGGTCGATCCACTGGCGTGAGGCATCGACCGATGTCGTGGCGACGGCGCCCCCGACGGCGGCCGCCACGGAGCTCGCCGCGCTACGAGCGAAAAGATTCAAAAACCGCTTGCCCGCCGACTCGCGGCGCACCATCGCCCGCAGCGTCCGCTGGTCGAGCGGCAGGCCCGTGTCGATAGACCCGGCGAGCCGGACGGAAAACCGCAGGTCACCTTCGTGGACCTCGATGTCCGCGGCGCGCTTCGGAGTTGTCGCGGCGGCCGTCGAACTGCCCGACTTCAGCACGACGGCTTCGCGCGACACATCGAGGACTTCGACGATGTGGCCGGCCATCACGTCGAGCCAGCCCCGCTGTTCCACGTCGGTGCGGGCGTGCCGTCGCTTGTACAGGCCCACCAGCACGCGGCCTTCGTACCAGTCGATCGTCAGCGGCACTTGCGGAATGTCGCGATCGTACAGCCGGTAGCAGGTGATGCCCTGCCGCCGTGCCCAGCGGTGCCAATGTTTGGCCATCCGCGTCAAGCGATTGCGAAACTCCGCGGCATGCTCGGCCGCACGTGCATTCGGCTCGACCTGTTCGGTCCGCCCGTCCCGGATGTCGAATTTGAGCAGCCGGCACTCGATCGGTCCGTTGAACAGCCGCACTTTTGCCGTTGGGCGCAATCCGAACTCGCGCGCCGCCTCCAGTTTGCCCGTCAGGATATGCGCCATGTAGCCCGGCCAGTTTCTTCGCAGCGCCTGGCCGATGCGGCGATACACGGCGCCGATTTGCTCGGTCTTCATCCGCTCATCGTACGGCGGGTTTGTGACCACGAGGCCGTTTGGGGCAGGGGGGCGCACGGAGTCAAAGTTCGCAACCAGCCAGGCGATATCATCGGCGACTCCCGCCCGTTGGGCATTCTCTCGGGCGGCCGCGATCGCCCGCGGATCGAGGTCGGACCCTTGCAGCTTGCATGAAATGTCCGGCCGCACTTGTCGCCGCGCCGCGTCGACGAGCGATTCGTGCAACGTGCGATCAAAATCTTTCCATCGCATGTAACCGAATTGTTTGCGCACCAGGCCCGGCGCGATGCGCCGCGCGAGCATCGCGGCTTCGATCGCCAGCGTGCCAGAGCCGCACATCAAGTCGGCAAACGCCGCATGCTCGACCTCACCCCAGCCGGCCAGCCGCAAGATGCCAGCGGCCAGCACTTCGTTCAGCGGCGCTTCGCCCGTGGCGACTCGATAGCCCCGCTTGTGCAGCGAATCGCCCGACGAGTCGAGGTACACGGTGACGCGCTGGTCGTCGATGTGCAGGTTGATCCGCAGATCGGGATCGGCCAGGTCGACAGACGGACGGCGGCCGGTCGCGCCGCGAAACTGATCGACGATCGCATCCTTGGCCAGTTGGGCCGCGTACAGCGAGTTGGTGAAGATCGGGCTGTGCACGACCGGGTCGACCGCCAGCGACGCGTCGGCATCCAGATGTTCGCGCCAATCGACCAGTCCCACGCCTCGATAAAGAGCCGCTTCATCCCCGGCCGTGAAAGTTGCGATGGGCTTGAGGATTCGCACAGCCGTACGACAAGCAAGATTCGCACGATACATCATCGCCCGGTCGCCGCGAAAGGCAACCATCCTCCGCCCCAGCTCGACGTTCTCGGCGGCGAGTTCTGCAAGTTCCGCGGCCAGAACACGCTCGAGGCCGAAGAGTGTCTTGGCGATCAGGTCGAAGGAGGACAAGGAAGGTGTTGGGGGTTAGGTGTTGGCGGTTAGGGAAGAGGAACGACGAGGACCAAGAAACGACAAGAGCTGCGGGATTAGCGCTTGGATGGCTCGGGCGCGATGGCTCAGGCACGCTTTGGTGATTGACGATAGTTCGCCGAACGTGCGGTGGTATTCGGTGATCTCGAACAGGGGGTCGTAGCCGAAGCCGCCGGCGCCCGACTCCTGGTGCCGGATTCGACCGCGGCAAAGGCCAGTGGTTTCGGCGCGGACCGTGCCGTTGGGATCGGCCAGGACCAGGTGGCACACAAAATGCGCGGTGCGGCGCTCGAGGTCAACGCCGCCGAGCTCTTCCAGCAGCCGGCGGCGATTGTCGGCGTCGGTGGCCTCGGGTCCAGCGAACCGCGCCGAATGAATACCCGGCCGGCCGCCGAGCGCGTCGACGACCAGACCACTGTCGTCCCCCAGCACCCAATGCTTCAAGTGTGCCGCCTGCCGAGTGGCCTTGAGCGTGGCATTCTCGGCAAACGAGCTGCCCACTTCGTCGATCGCGATCGCCTCGGAAAAATCGGCCAGCGGACACACGCGAATGCCAAGCGGCTCGAGCAGTTCGGCCAGCTCCGCCCCTTTTTTGCGATTGCCGGTGCCGAGCACCAGCGAGGACATTTCGGCCGGCGAATCCTCACCAGTCTCTTGCGTGTTCATAATGTCGTGTGCCACTGGCTCTGCCAGTGCGATTTCGTGAGACCTTGCGAACACTGGCAGAGCCAGTGGCACACCAAGACAGACAAAACTGATTTCTTCACCTGTCAGGCACGCATGCCGCTCATCGCACTCGCCTCACAGGATCGCCAGCGGATTACGTCGTTCTTCCATGCTGCCGCGCGTCACGCCCACGCGATTGGCCACTCGCAAGGCGGTCCACACCGCCTTGCCCGTCAGATCGCCACGCAGTAGTTGCCGGTACAGATCGAGCGTGCGGGTGATTTCATCCGCTGCCGCTTCCGGCAGGAACTCGACGCGAAAATCGCGGACGCCGCGAGCGATCAACAGCGGCACGGCCTCGGCGGCGCTCTGCGGTGTGGCGTTGAACAGCGTATTACGGCAGCCGACGTCGGCGGTGAGCGTGTGTTCCATGCCAACACGATCGCGCAGCCGCACCTGGTGAACGTCGCACGGCCGGCCGCAATTGTGCTTGTTGGTGCCTGGCGACAGGACGGCACAGAACACGCAGTGTTCCATGTGAAACATCGGCATGTGCTGGTGAATCACGATTTCCAGCCACGCGGGCGGCACCGCGCCGACCAGGTCGACGAGCTGCTCGCGGTTCAAGTCGTACGAGGCCGTCACCCGAACCGCACCGGCCTGGCGCAATTGCTCGACCGTCAGCTCGTTGGTCGCATTGAGCGAAAAGTCGGCCACCATCGGCAGGCCCTGTTCAGCGTAGAACCGCAGGCCCGCAAGATTGCGCACCAGGATTCCATCGGCGCCGTGGTGGGTCAGCACTCGCAGGATGCCCATCTCGTCGGGCTTTTGAATCCGCGGCGTGGCGATCAGGATCGTTGCGCCGGCAGCGTGGGCCAACTCGACGGCTTCTCGATATTGACGAATGTCGGCCAGGTCGGCCATGACGCTGGTGGCGCAGTCGTCGAGAACACAACGCAATGATTCGAGTGAGCGACACAGTACATGAAGTGTTGGCTCTCGGTAGGTCAGGTCTTGGCCTGACAAAGCCTCACCAACAGAGCCTCCACGACGAGCACTGCTGGACAAGTCAGCAGTGGCACCCACAGTGGACGGACGAAGGTCATCGAGCACTGACGTTTCTGCGATTCGCCACTCGGGCACGCGGGCGGCTGCCTCATCCAACAGCCGCACCATCTCGTGACGCATCTTCGAGAGCACGCTGAGTGGGACCATCGGGCTGCCGGAGATCTGCGCCTGACAATCACCGAGGCGATAATTAGTCCCCCCCAACCGATCAAACTGCTCGCGTAATACTTCGAGCGCGAGCGGGTGCTTCCGGGCCGCGGCTAGTGGCCCCTCTGACTCAACGCGGCAGGTGACGCCTTGGACCGTGCGAGCGACGACGAGCAACGTCTTGCCCACGGCCGCCTCGACCTCCAGGTCAACGCTGATACGCCGCTGTGGATCGGGACTTTCAAACGATTTTCGCAATCGGCTGGTGAGTTGCGGATCATCGGTCTTCCACACGCGCTGTCCGGGCCGGAGCTTTTGCACGTCGATCGCGTCGTGGCCGAACGCCAGTTTCACGACTCCGCCAGCGACCGATTCGGTAAGCGACTTGCCGCCTCGAAACACCTCGAACACGCGGCCCCCTTGCTCATCGCCGCTCGCGCGATCGCCCTCGAAGACCACGCCGTCGCCGCGCTTCACACTGCCGGATAACTCCACGTTGACGCGGCCACGATCGACCGAGCGCACGCGACCCAGCAGCACGCCGCGCTTCGCGGAGCTGGTGGCCGGCACGAGCATCTTATGGTCGCAACCGCCAAGCCAGCCGTGCGAAAAGCCCCGCGAGAACGACAGCTCCATTTCCTCGACGTCGCGCGGCGTGAACTCAATCGGCCGCCCGGCTAGCGCCGAGTCGATCGCCTGGCGATAGTGCCTGGTGATGTTGGCCACATACTCGGGCGTTTTGAGGCGGCCTTCGATCTTAAAGGCACACACGCCGGCCGCGATCAACTCAGGCACCAGTGCGTAGGCCGCCAGATCCTGCGGGCTGAGCAGATACTTTTGATCGCCCAAGTCGACGTCCGCGCCGTCGCACACCAGCTCGTACGGCAGTCGGCAGGCCTGGGCGCACTGGCCGCGATTGGCACTTCGGCCGCCAAGCGATTCGCTGGTCATGCACTGGCCCGAGTAGGCCACGCACAGCGCGCCATGAACGAACACTTCCAGGCCGATCGTCGTCTGCCGGGCGATCGTTGCGATCTCGTCGAACGACAATTCGCGAGCCAGTACAACCCGCTCGACCCCTAGCTCCTCGACAAGCCGGATCGTCTCGGCGCTGGTGAGTGTCATCTGCGTCGAAGCGTGGATCGGCAGTTCGGGACACACCGCGCGCGCGAGCCGCACGAGGCCCAGATCCTGCACGAGCACCGCGTCGACGCCCGCTCGCGCCACGCGGCGGACAATTTCTTCGAGTCGGTGTAACTCGCTGCTGAACACGAGCGTGTTGAGGGTCACGTACCCCTTGACGCCGCGGCGGTGCAGAAACGCCAGCACCTCGTCTAACGCGTCGAGCGAGAAGTTCGCGGCCCGTGCTCGTGCGTTGAACCCAGCGTCGAGGCCGAAGTAGACCGCGTCCGCCCCATTTTCGACCGCCGCCCGCACGCAATCCATGTTGCCGGCCGGAGCCAAGAGCTCGGGCGCGGGGCGGTCGGACTGCGAAATCGTTGCATTCATGGACTGCGAGGGGGCAAAATTAGCGATCAATTGAAGACCGTGCATTCTAGCAGGCGGTCCATGTTCCTGCCCACGTCTCGGCTTGCGGCGTATGGTACGATGTGCTGGTCGACAGGTGCTCTCCAAGGGTGCTTAGGGGCCGAGCTATGCGCATATTCAAAACCGTGCTCAAGTTCCTGTTCGCGGCGTTCTTCATTTTCGCGGGCGTCCGGCACTTTACCCACGAAGACTTCTACATGAAGATCATGCCCGACTATATTCCCATCGGGCTGCACCGGCCGGCGGTGATCGTCAGCGGCATGTTCGAGGTGTTGCTGGGGGTGATGCTCGTAATCCCGCGGACCCAGACGTTGGCCGCGTGGGGATTGATCGCGCTACTGATCGCCATCTTTCCGGCGAACATCTACGCGTATCAACACTCGCGCGAAATCTTTCCCGATCTCGATCCGGCCTTGCATTTCTGGCGATTGCCGCTGCAAGCCGTCTTGATCCTGTGGGCCTGGTGGTACACGACTCCCGACGGGCCAAAGGTGGGCTACACGCCGCCGAAGGAGTTTGATTGATGAGTGGACAAGTCAAGCGTGGTCAGCGGTGTCTTTCCCTCTCCCCGTCGTGGGAGAGGGTGGTCCCGGCGCGCCGGGACAGCGAGACGGGGGGCGCGCTGCAAGGAATCGACATCCCAGCGAAAGTCAGCCCCCTCATCCCCGGCCCTTCTCCCATGACCATGCTTCGCATGGTGCCCGGAGAAGGGGGGTATTACGCGGTGGCCAGCGTGAAGTCGCGCCATTCCAACAGTTCGACGATGTCACTCATGGTGATGTCGCGCCGTGCATGATCGGTCACGAGCGCGCGGCGCAAAATTGTGGCGAACGGCTCGGGCATGCCTTCGGCGTAGCGGTTGGCGTCCAGTGAATCAATCTCGCGCAGCACGGCCAGCAGGTTGTCGCCGTGCACCGCCTTCTCGCCGCTGAGCATCTCGTACACGATCAGGCCCAGGGCAAACACGTCGCTGCGCGAAGTAGCTTGCTGACCCCGCACCTGCTCGGGCGACATGTAGTCGGGCGTGCCCGACAAACCCGCTGGTGCGGCTGTGTCCCAAGTGCCGGTCTCAGCCGTGGGCGAAGCCTGTAGATTCGGACTTGGATTCGGATCGCGATGCGCCAGTCCAAAGTCCATAATCTTGGCCACGCCCTCAGGTGTGAGCATGATGTTGGCCGGCTTCAGATCGCCATGCACGATCTGGTTGCCGTGGGCGGCGGCCATGCCCAGCGCGATCTGACGCGAAATCGACATCACGTCGTCCGTCGACAGCTTGCCGGCCTCAAGTGTTTTCTTGAGTGGTTCGCCCTCGATGTGCTCCATCACGAACATCGACACGCCGTCGCTC
>CAZUPX010000071.1:0-4480 GCA_964622155.1 uncultured Planctomycetaceae bacterium
CTGGTGATTCTCAATCTGCCGCACCCCAAGGGCCTGGCGCGCGAATTGGCCAACAATCCGAAGCAGCAGGCGAACTCTTCCTACGCGCGCAACTTCCAGAAAGAAGACGCCGCCAAGCAGGTCATGCCGGAGCTGTTGACGTTTTGGGTGAAGGACGCGGAAGCCAAGAAGAAGTATCTGGAGGCGTTCAGGCGTTCGAGCATCGAGGGCATGCTCAACTATTACAAGGCCAACTACCCGCGTGAGCCGTACACCTATTCCGAGGACGACGTGAACTATCCGCCGGTCAAGTGCCCGGTGCTCATGTTTCACGGGCTGAAGGACAAGGCCCTGTTGCCCGGCGCCCTGAACGACACCTGGAACTGGCTCGATAACGATCTGACGCTGGTCACGATTCCCTCGGCCGACCACTTTGTGCAGCAAGACGCAGCCGAGAAGGTCACCAAGTGCATGGTTGCCTGGTTGACGCTCAAGTAGTCGACAAAGGAGCAAAGCATATAATTCGAGCCAGGAGGGTAGGACTATGGCCTTGCTCGAATTCAGCATCACTCCGCTTGGCGTGGGCGAGAGTGTCGGCACCTACGTTGCCCGCGCGCTCGACATCATCGACACCAGCGGACTCGACTATCGGCTGCACGCCATGGGTACGGTGGTCGAGGGCGAAGTTGGTCCGCTGCTCGATTTGCTGAAGAAATGCGTCGAGGCCGTGGCGGCCGACTGCGACCGCGTGTCGGTCTCGGCCAAGCTCGACTATCGCAAGGGCCACGCCGGCGCACTCGACGCCAAGGTGGCCAGCGTCGAGAAGCGACTGGGGCGGAAGCTCAAGAAGTGACCGCGCCAGCGCTCCGTGGATGGCGCGATGCCGGCGCAAACCGACTGGCTGGTGCCGCGCTCGCGCCACACTATAATCAGGGTTTTCTCGTCTCGTGCCTGTCGTCACATTGAGTGCCAAGTGATCTCGCCCGCCCTATTGCCCGTTGCCGATGAACTGCGCCATGCCGTGGGCAGCGACAGTGTGCTGTCCGCGCAGTCGGAGCTGATGGTTTACGAGTGCGACGGGTTTGTGATCGAGAAAAAGTGCCCCGACGTCGTCGTGTTTCCGCGCACGGCTGAGGACGTGGCGGCGGTGGTCAAGATCTGCAACGTGCACGAAGTGCCGTTTCTGCCGCGCGGAGCAGGCACCAGTCTGGCCGGCGGTTGCTTGCCGGTTGGCGGCGGCGTGATGATCGTGCTCACGCGGATGAAGCGCATTCTGGAGATCAATCTCCGCGACCGCTACGCCGTGGTCGAGCCGGGCGTGGTGAATATCTGGCTGACGAACGCTCTCAAGGGCACCGGCTATCACTACGCGCCCGATCCTTCGAGCCAGGGGGCCTGCACGATCGGCGGCAACGTGGCCACCAACTCCGGCGGTCCGCACACGCTCAAATACGGCGTCACAGTCAACCACACGTTGGGCATCGAAGCCGTGATGGCCGACGGCTCGATCGCGCAGTTTGGCGGTCCGACCGAAGACCCGCTCGGACTCGACCTGACTGGGGCCCTGGTGGGCAGCGAGGGCACGCTGGCCATTGTGACGAAGATATGGGTCCGCTTGACCCGCAATCCCGAGGGCGTCCGTACGATGCTGGGCGTGTTTGAGTCGGTCGAGGACGCGACCACGTCGATCAGCGAGATCATCGGCGCGGGCATTATCCCGGCGGCGCTCGAGCTCATGGACCAGGGCATCCTTGTCGCGGTCGAGGCCGCGTTCAAGTTCGGCTTTCCGCTGGACGCCAAGGCGATCCTGCTCATCGAGGTCGACGGACTCGAAGCCGGATTGGACGCCGAGCGCGACAAGATCATCGAGCTGTGTCAGCGCTGCGGAGCCCGCGAAGTGCGGCAAGCCCGCGACGCCAAGGAGCGGCTGCTGCTGTGGAAATGCCGCAAGCAGGCCTTTGGCGCCGTGGGCCGCCTGAGTCCCAGTTATTGCACGCAAGATGGAGTCGTGCCGCGCACGAAGCTGCCATACATCTTGCAGCGGATTCAGGAGATTAGCGAAAAGCACGACGTGCGGATCGTCAATGTGTTTCATGCCGGCGATGGCAACATTCATCCGATCTTGCTGTTCGACGAGCGCGACGCGGCCCAGGTGGCACGCGTGCTATTGGCAAGCGGCGAGATCCTCGACGAGTGTATCGCCTGCGGCGGCAGCGTGACGGGCGAGCACGGCATCGGCGTGGAGAAGATTAACTTCATGAGCAAGCTGTTCAATGAAGACGACCTGGCCGCGATGACTCGCTTGCGCGACGCGTTCAATCCAACGAACCGTCTCAGCCCGGCCAAGATGCTGCCCACCGCCGGCGCGTGCGGGCTGGAACAAACGCATCCAGGCCGCAGAGCGGCGCTGTAAATAACTAATGACCACCGTCGCTGAAATCTTGCCGCTGACTGACACGATCGCGCCGGACGATCAGCGCGCACTGGCCGAAGCGGTCGCCGACGCGCATCGCAGCGGTACGGCAATCTATCCCATCGGCGGCGGCACGAGTCTCGAATACGGCCTGACACCGTCGCGGCCGGGAATCGGCATGTCAATGGTGGAATTGAATCGGGTGATCGACTACCCGGCTCGTGACATGACGATCACGGTCGAGGCCGGCATTACGATCGAGCGATTGACTTCGACGCTGGCCGCCGAGCGGCAGTGGCTGCCGATCGACGTGCCGCGTCCCGAGAGCGCGACTCTCGGGGGCGTCATCGCCACCGCCTGGAGCGGCCCGCGACGCTATGCCAGCGGGACGCCGCGCGACTACGTGATCGGCATCACCGCCGTCGACGGTCGCGGCACTCCGTTCAAAGGGGGCGGACGCGTGGTCAAGAACGTTGCCGGGTACGACTTCTGCAAGCTGCTCACCGGATCGCTCGGCACGCTGGGGGTCATCAGCCAGGTAACGCTCAAGATCAAACCCCTGCCGGCCAGTTCCGCGTTGCTCGTGTGCGATTTGCGCGATTGGACCACTGCCGAACGTTTGCTCGCTGGACTCGTGAACTCGGCCACGACCCCCGCGGCGATTGAACTGCTTGTCGGCCCCCATTGGAACGACAACGCCCAGCTTGGAGTGGCGACCGCGGGCACGCTCGGACGGCTAGCTGTCGGATTGGAAGGCACCGCCGCCGAGGTCGAGTGGATGCTCGAGCGGTTGGCCCAAGAGTGGCGCGACGCCGGTGTCATGGCGACGCACAACGTTTGTGACTATCGGGCCACGAGCCTGTGGGCCGAACTGGCGGCGTTTCCCTCGTCGCCCGAGAGTCCCCTTGTCGTCAAGGCCAGCGTGCCGCCCAGCCGGTCAATCGAGTTCATGCACCGCGTGCTGACGATCGATCCGCAGGCGTCGATACAGGCTCACGCCGGCAACGGCATCATTATCGCGAGATTTTCCAAGTTTGATGCAGCCGACGTGACTCGCGGGCTAATCGGCAAGCTTCAGCCGGCCGCCAGCATCGTTGGCGGCCACGTCGTCGTGCTGTCCACCACGTTGGGCGGACTGACGCGCCAGGCAGTCTGGGGCGGAGTGGGCGCCGACACCGCCTGGATGGGCAAAGTCAAACGGCAATTCGATCCCAAGGGACTACTCAACCCCGGCCGCTTCGTGTATGCCGATGGTTGAGCGACCCATGAAACAATTCGCGGACATTACCGAACCAACAAACGAGCCAGGTGCGCCGTCGGCCAATCCCGGCGCGGGCATCGACTACGGGTTGTTTCTCGATTGCGTGCACTGTGGACTGTGTACGGCCGCCTGTCCGACCTATGTCGAGACCGGCAATGAAAACGACAGCCCGCGTGGGCGTATTTACTTGATGCGCGGCGTGACCGATGGCCGCTTGGAGCTCGAGCATGACGTGCGGCGGCACCTGGAGCTGTGTCTCGATTGCCGGGCTTGCGAGACAGCATGTCCTTCGGGCGTGCAGTATGGCAAGCTGATCGAGCCGTTCCGCCTGGCGATGGACTCGGGCACAGGACGGGAAAACAAACTCGATTGGTTTCACCGCTGGATTCTGTTCGGACTGTTCCCCTACCCACGGCGCATGCGGGCAGCGATTGCTCCAGCGCGGCTGGCGCAAATCATCGGGCTCGACAGGGCTGTCGCGGCACTGGGCCTGTGGAAGCTGTTACCGCCGCGCTTGAAGCAGTTGGTAGAGATGCTGCCTCCCTTGGGCCGGCGGCAGCGCGCGCTGCCCGAGTTCCTGCCTGCAATCGGTCAAAAGCGGGCCCGCGTGGCGCTATTCACCGGCTGCGTGGGCGATGCGATCTTTCGGCCGACCAATTGGGCCACGGCGAGGGTATTGCAAGAGAATGGTTGCGAAGTAGTCGTGCCGCGAGCGCAGGCGTGTTGCGGTGCGATTCATTTTCACTCCGGAAGTGGAGAGCCGGCCCGTGCGTTTGCCGACTCCAACGTGGCCGCGTTCGACTTGGGCGACGTGGACGCGGTGATCG
>CAZUPX010000072.1:0-7174 GCA_964622155.1 uncultured Planctomycetaceae bacterium
AAGCGTGTTGTCCTGTGGACGCTCGGAGTGGTTGGATACGACCGTGCCGTAAGCCGGTGGCAAGCGTGTCGGTTGAGCTTGCTGGTTGAGTTGATTTCGCAGTGCGCGAAGCTCGGCCTCTTGGTACTCCAGGCGAGCCCGAATCACGGCGAGCTCATCGGGGGGCGCTTGCGCTTTGCCTGCGTTTTCATTCCCGATCACCAGAATGGCGACGGCAATTGCCAGCAACAACCCGTTCCGCGCGCGAAGAAACCGCGCACCGCCCAATTCGGAAACATGGGCGCGGACCATGGGTCCGGCGAGGTCGATTATCGCCACGCTTGGCTTCCTCTGTTGATTTGCAAGTCCGGACGCAGGCAGGTGGAGCGAAAAAAATCGCGCCGGACCACGCAGGCCCCGAGGCCTCCCGTGCAGCGGGTCGGAACTCGGGCTCGAGATTTGGACAGCCGTCCCGTTGTTCGGGTCAGCACAAAAGCAGGCAGGTTCGTTCTATTTCAATTGTTCGGATAAATCGGGCTGGTACCTTTATCCGGATTCTGCCAAACCTGCCGTTTGTGCGGTTAAGCGCTGCCGAAAGCATGGGGCATAGCTAGCAGCTTCGTCGGGCATGAGCCTTATTTCGCTGAGGCCGGCAGGAATGCCACTCGCTTAGGCGCCGCGGCCACCTTGGCTCGGCCGAAATCTTTCAACTTGCCGTCGGTGGTGACTTCAACGACTTGCAGGCTTCCATCACCAAGGTTGCTGACGAGTACCTTCACCGGCGAGGTTCCGGGAATACGCTCCACACAGCAGGGCTTGCTGGCGCTGGTGAGCCGGTCGAGCAGCTTGCCCGTCTTCACGTCCACGGCGTCGACGTAGGAGCGTCCCTCATTCGCGGCCAATACGACGTTCGGCGCTACCGCCTCCACGCCGTGATAGGTCACCTCTTGGCTGCCGTCGTTGTCGGCCGGCGGATCGAATGCGAAGAGCCGTTCGACCTTACCCGTCTCGGTTTCCATCTCGAAGAAGCCATTCACCCAAAACGACCCGAAATACAACTTGGATTCGTCAGGAGAAAACGTCAGGCTGCGCGGGTTGACGTTCAATTGGTGGAACTTGACGAGTTTGCCTCGGGCCGGGTCGATGATGGCGATGCCCGTGATCTTTTTGCACGTCACGTAGGCATTCTTTTTGAGCGGTCCGTACTTGACCACGTGCGGCGCACTGCAATCCTTAACGCGGCCCACCTCTTTCATCGCGATCGGATCGATGATTACCACGTCATCGCTGTAGAAGTTCGCCAATAGCATCCGTTTGCCATCTGGAGTCAGTACGAGGTGGTCGTTAAACATTTTGCCGATCGGAACCTTGCCTTTGAGCTTGAAATCCGGCAGCGAGAAGAACTTGACCGCTTCCTCGTCTTCAACGCCCACTGCGACCGTCCCAGCATCCTGCGCGACGGCGATGCCATACGGTCGTTTGCCCACTGGGAAGCGAGCCTCTTCTTTCATGGTCTTAAGGTCGACAAGCGAGACAGAGGCGTCCTGCGTATTGACGACAAACACCTTGGCTGGCTCCGCGGCCGTTGCCGGTGTTTCAGACAAGAGCTCTGCAACGTAAAGGCCAGCGGCAAAGATCGGGAGAATGTACCGAATCATGGTTGGCTCCTTTCAAACGCGGTCGTGAATCGAGGATGCACTCTGATCACTCAATGCCTCTGACTTCCAACTTATCGAAGTACGTATGGGCATCGGCCTTGGTCCACAAGCCGATCTTGCCGTCGCCAGCGAATGTGCCGTCCTGAGCTTCGAGCTGTTTTTTTCCGTTCAGAGAGCACTCGATTGAGTCTCCCTTCATCCTGACGTCCAGCGTGTACCACTGGCCGGCCGGTGCTTTCAGTCCCTCCTTCGCCGCCAATTGAATCCGCTTGCCGTCGACAACCTTATAGAGGCGGAGATTGTCTTCGAGTGGATTGAATCGAGCGATGTAGTAGTTGTTCGGGTCGCTGTAGCGCCAAACCACTCCGCCGCCCTGATCGACCTTTCCGTACACCGCCTTGAAGGCGACGGAGATTTCAAGGTTTCGAAGAGCGGGCGCCTCAACCACGCACAGATTGAAGAGCGGACGTGGGCCAGCCGCCACCTGGGCCAGAGCGCGAGCCCCGCTGGGAGCCGATTTATCTTCGACCACCTTCCACACACTGCCCTCACCTTCGCCGGTCTTCGCGGCCGTCCAGCCGGGAGGGAGTTTGCCTACGTCGGCATCTTCGAAATCCCACACTTGTGGATTAGCTTTCGCTCCGCAAAATGCGATTGCACACAGCGCAAGAACCATTCGAGCAACTGTCGCGTGCATGATCGATCTCCCGTGTACGGGGTTATGGCTGGCTGGAATCCGCTGGGGATTCACCTGGCGCAGTCAGAGCTCTCGCCGGCCGCAATCGGCTACGCCATGGGCTGCGGATCGCGCTTCCAGATTGAGTCTTTCCTCATCCGGCGGCTTTTTGCGCGCTCTCGGAGGCGACCGCCAGGCACTCTTTGACATCTGCCAGCGGGTCTTTGGGATTCTCCTCGTACTCCAACGACAGGCAGCCGTCGGCGGGAAAGTTCACCTTGCGCAGGGACTTGAACACACCCACCACGTCCAAGTGACCCTTGCCCAGAATGACCCCCTTCGTTTTCGCCTTTTGCTCGGCGAAGTCTTTGAGATGGATGCCGTACAGCCGGCCTTCGAGCAGGTTGATCACACGCACGGGATCCTCCGCCGAGCGAATGTAGTGTCCCAAGTCGGCGCAGGCGCCGATCATCGGGTGGTGGCCTTTGATGGCGCCGAGCACGTCCGACACCTTGTCGTACCGCGCGCCCGGGCCGTGGTTGTGGATGGCGATGCGAATTTGATACTCCTCGACTAGCTTGTCGAGGCTGTAGAACGAGTCTTCGGTTGGATTGGCCGACAGGTTGCGAATCCCGGCCTTTTTGGCGAACTCGAACCAGCGGCGATTAGCTTCGTGATCTTTCGTAAACGGATTGACTCCGTGGCCGCGCATGGTGATCCCGAGTGCCTTGGTCTTGCTCTTCATCGCCTCAATGTCGCTGTCGGACGATTTGTGGCTGAAGTGGGCGTCGAACATTTCGACGCAGTGCAAGCCCAAGTTCTTGATCTCTTCGAGCACGCGGTCGATCTTGAAGCCGCGTAACGTGTAGCTTTGCAGGCCCAAGTCAAACCCGCCAAAGCGATTGTCTGCGTCGGCCCCGCGAGCCGGCCACGATCGCCCTACCCCACCGGCGGCCAATGTGCCCGCGGCTACCCTCAAGAATCCCCGTCGCGACCAGTCCGTGCGCATGGTCTCAACTCCGCTGGTTTGATTGTGTATCCACCGCCCAGTTGGCCTGCCGTCGTTAGGCAGCCGCATGGGTCGTGTCATCTTAGTTTCCAGGGGCCGGGCTTGCACCCTCCCCACAGGCCATTACAATTGTTTAAAACAATCGTTTGTTTATGGCATAACCTATTACCACGGAGGATGGAACTACGATGACCGACGATACCAAAGCGCGGCTGTTGGAGGCGGCTGGTGAAGTGTTCAGCGAGCGTGGATTCGACTCGGCCACCGTCCGCGAGATTTGCGAGCGGGCCGGCGCGAACGTCGCCAGCGTCAACTACTACTTCGGCGACAAGCTGCGGCTGTACATCGGCGCGGTGCGCGAGGCCCAATGTTGCCGGATGGAACAGGTGCCCATGCCCGAGTGGGACGCCAACGTTGCGGCCAGTCAGCGGCTTCGCGGGTTTATCCACACGATGCTCAGCCGCATGATCTACCAGCAGCGTCCGGCGTGGCACCTGGGTCTCATGCTGCGCGAGCTATCGCACCCGACGGCCGCCTGCGCTGAGATCGTCGAGGACTACATTCGCCCGATGGCCGACCAACTCGAGCAGATCCTCGTCGACATGCTGCCCGACGATACGCCACCTGAGAAAGTCTGGCTCACGGGCTTCAGCATCGTCGGCCAATGCTTGTTTTACTACGTGCATCGTCCGATCGCTGAGTTGCTGATGGGCGTCGACAACTATGGCGCGCTTTCGATCGACAAGCTAGCCGATCATATCGCGGACTTCGCGCTGGCGGCGCTCGGGTTTGAGCGGCCGCTGGCCGCAGCGAACAAAACGCGAGGGTAACGGTCGATGAATTGGGTGGCCTGGAAGATGTTGACAGGCGATCGTGGCAAGTACCTGGCCACGATCTTTGGCGTCGCTTTCGGCACGCTGCTGATCGCGCAGCAAACGTCGATCTTCGTCGGTCTCATGCAGCGCACCGCCAATCAGATCATCGACATTCGCGATGCGCAGATCTGGGTGATGGACCCTAACGTTCAAAACGCCGATGAAATCAAGCCGCTATCCGAGAGCGATGTCTATCGAGTGCGGGGCGTGCCGGGCGTATCGTGGGCCGTGCGGCTCTACAAAGGGGTGGCCCGCGCTCGCGCCGAGGACGGCAGCTTTCGCCAGGTGATGTTGATCGGTCTGGACGACGACACGCTCATTGGAGCTCCGGCCGAGATGCTGGTCGGCGCGCTCGATGATTTGCGCCGTCCCGACGCCGTGATCGTCGACAAGGCGGGATTCATGTATCTATGGCCGAACGAGCCGCTCGCAGCGGGAAAGACGTTCGAAATGAACGACCGCCGTGCGACCGTCGTGGGCATCTGCCATGCCTCGGCCCCCTTCCAGACCTTTCCGGTCATGTTTTCGCGCTATTCGCAAGCCATGACCTTCGTGGCGCACGAGCGTCAACGCATGTCGTTTGTGCTTGCGAGTCCCAGGGCCGGCGTATCGGTTGCCGAAGCATGTCGCCAAATCAACGAGCAAACGGGACTGTTGGCCTTGAGCCGCTTGCAATTCGTGTGGCAGACGGTGGGTTATTACATGAGCGTCACGGGTATACCCGTCAACTTTGGCATCACAGTGGCCTTGGGATTCATTGTCGGCACGGCCATCGCCGGTCAGACGTTCTACCTGTTCATCGTGGAGAACCTGCGGCAGTTCGGCGCGCTGAAGGCGATGGGGGTGACCAACCGCCGCTTGCTGATGATGGTGCTGTTGCAGGCGGGCGTGGTCGGCCTCATCGGCTTTGCCGTGGGAATGGGGCTGACGGCGCTGTTTTTCGAGAGCACGAAGAACATCACGCACATGGCGGGCTTCTTCATGCCCTGGCAGGTCGTGGCCGGCAGCGCCGTGGCCGTCGGATTCATCGTCGTGTTGGCCAGCTTCGTCAGCGCCCGCAAGGTGCTGGTGCTGGAACCGGCCATCGTATTTCGCGCGTAGCGATTAGTGTGGAGCAGAACTTCGTGATCACGTCACTGGTAGCAGCCGAACCTTCGATCGCCGTCCGTTGCCGGACCTTGAGCAAGGACTTCGGTGCGGGCGAAACACGCGTGCGCGCGCTGCGCGATGTCGATCTCGACGTCCGCGCCGGCGAGCTGACCCTGCTGGTCGGTCCCAGCGGCTGCGGCAAGACCACGCTGATCTCGATCATCGCCGGACTGCTCGGTCCGACGACCGGCGGTGTGAGCGTGTTTGGCGTCGAACAGTTGGCGCTCTCTCCGAGCCAACTCGTGCAGTTTCGCGCCGACAACATCGGCTTCATCTTCCAGCAATTCAACTTGCTGCCGGCGCTGACGGCGTCCGAAAACGTGGCCGTGCCACTGTTGATCGCCGGAATGGCTCGCCGCGACGCGTTGGTCAAAGCGCACGCCATGCTCGACGCGGTCGAACTTTCGCATCGGTCGGCCTCGCTGCCGGCCCAGCTCTCGACCGGCCAGCAGCAGCGCGTGGCGATCGCCCGGGCACTAATCCACGAACCGAGACTATTGGTGTGTGACGAGCCGACCGCCGCGCTCGACGCGCGCGCCGGCCGCATCGTGGTCGAATTGCTGGGCCGCGTGGCGGTCCGACCCGATCGGGCCGTCATCGTCGTGACACATGACAACCGCATTTTTTCCTATGGCAACCGAATCGTCGAAATGGCAGACGGGCGTATCGGGCGTGTCTTCGCTCAATAGTCCGCCCATCTCATGCCTGAGGTACATCGAACCATGTTTCGCAAGCTCCTGATTCCGGCAGCCGCAGTGGCTTGTTTTTCGTTCGCCAGCTACCACTTGCTGCGCAGCCAGCAGACTCCGCCGGCGCACGACCCGATCTCCAAGCCCGCAAGCTCGCCGTACGCTGACGTTGTAGCCGGCGCGGGGATTTTGGAAGCCCGCACAGAAAATATCCAGGTCGGCTCGCCGCTCCCTGGTGTGGTCGTCGACGTGGCGGTCACGGTCGGCACAAAAGTCAACGAGGGAGACCTGCTGTTTCGCCTCGACGACCGCCAGTTGCTGGCCGAGCTCAACGTGCGCGAGGCGCAACTGGCCGTGGCCGAAACGGCCTTGAAGCGCTTGGAGCAGCTTCCACGGCCCGAGGAGATTCCTCCCAGCGAGGCCAGGGTCCGCCGCGCCGAAGCGCAAATGACGAGCGAGGCGGACATGGTCGAGCGTCGAGAAAAACTGGCGAGTACCGGCGCCGTTCCGGCCGAAGAAGTGGTGCAGCGGCGCCAGGCGCTGGCCGCCGCCCGCGAGGCCTTGCGCCAGGCCAAAGCCGAAGATGACCTGCTGAAGGCAGGCGCGTGGGAACCCGATCGAGCCAGCGCTCGCGTCGAGGTATTGCGCGGCCGCAGCATGGTCGATCAGACGCGCACCGAGCTATCGCGCCTCGAAGTCCGCGCTCCGGTGACCGGCCACGTATTGAAGATCGACGTTCGCCGTGGCGAGTACGTTGGCACACCACCGGGCCAGCCGCTGGTGGTGCTGGGCGACCTGGACCGGCTGCACGTTCGCGTCGACATCGACGAGCAGGACATTCCCCGTTTTCATCCCGGCATGCACGGCCGGGCGTCGTTGCGCGGTGCGGCGAGCAAAACCATGGCACTGGAATTCGTGCGCGTCGAACCTTACGTGCAACCCAAGGTATCGCTGACCAGTAGCGCCCACGAACGCGTCGACACGCGCGTGTTGCAAGTCATTTATGCCCTCGAACCCGGCGTCAAGGATTTGTACGCGGGTCAGCAAGTCGAAGTGTTTCTCGATGCGGCAGACGCGAAGCCGCAATCATTGCGATAGCGCTTGCGACGCCCCCGAGCAATCATCCGCCTTCGGCCAGC
>CAZUPX010000073.1:0-2426 GCA_964622155.1 uncultured Planctomycetaceae bacterium
CGGTTGAAACAAACGGGTGCCCGCTGGCGTGTCCGCCGCGTCAACCGCATGGCCGGCCTCTGTACCTGCGTTTACAGCGATCACTGGGAAGCTTACTGGGCCAACGCCGCCTAAACGCCGGAATCCACTCGCGCACCCGCCTGGAGTCGTTTCGCAGTGAAATACTGGCCAAGTACGCGTCTGCGCAGTAGCCCTCGAGCAGCCAGTATCACCGCGTCCCATTGAGGTCGCGGAAGACTTGCAAGTAGCGGCTCGCGCACCCAGCGCCAGGATGCGGCGCGGATCACCCACTTACGAATGCTTGAGCCCCTCGACGATTCGCCTGGCGCTTGATTGCGGGTTGGTCGGTAATTCCTCGGAGGGCTTGTTACGCTGGGTGGGCTTTTTTTCCTGCGCCGGGTTACCGAGCTCGGGCATGGGGGGCGGAATCATTTCGGCGGCGGGTGGCACTTGCGGACCAAAGGCCGGCGGCGCGTCGACCGGTGGTAGAAAACGTAGACCGTCGACATCGGGATTCAATCGGATCTGCCAACCGCCACCCAGCCCGCGATAGACTTGAATCAAGCCCTGACCGATCTGTCCTTGGGACTGGGCCCAAGTGTCCTGCTGCTGGATCAGGTTTTGCAGAATCACGGCGTAACGATTGAAATCGACTCCTGCGAGTCCGGCCTCATATTGTCCCACGATGACGGAGAGCGCGCGATAAGCGGCGTCGACGCTTTCGCCCAATAGTCGTGCCCGCTGCTGGGCTCGCAAGAAGGTAACGATTCCATTTTCCACCTCCGCGCTGGCTTGCACGACCGTGTTCTGATAGTTGGTCACCAGCGCGTTGAATGTCGCATCTTGCAGCCGAATGTTGCTGATCAATCGGCCATAGTTGAGCAGATTCCATTGGAACGATGGTCCAACCGCTCCCGTGAATGAGCCTGGTTCAATCAAATTCGACAGCGATGCATTTTGCCACCCCAGCGATCCGGTGATCGTGAAGGCCGGGTACAGATCCGACGTCGCGATGCCGATTTGCTCGGCTTGCGCCGCGGCCAGTCGTTCAGCGCGTCGCACGTCTGGGCGGCGGCGCAAAAGATCGGCCGGAACACTGACCGCGGCGTACTCGGGCGGAATGGGAATGTTGGTCTTGGGGGCCGCGCTCAGTCGGGACTCCAGTGCGACCGCGGGGATGCCTAACAGCGTGCACAGACGATTCTCGCTCTGTCTCAGATCAATCGCGAGTTGTTCGATTTGCGCCTGACTTTGCTTCAAGTCGCTCTCGGCCTGTGCCTTGTCCAGGTCGGTCACGCCTCGAAAGCCCGCTTTCAGTCGTTCATCGATGAAGTTGTAGACGTCCTGCTGCACTTTGATCACGTTCTCGAGCAGTTGAATCCGCCGTTGAGTGGTGCGAATCAGCACGTAGTTGCTGGCCATGTCGCCCAGCAGGGTCACCAGGACGTCGTCGTAGTTGAATACCGACGCATCGAGACTCGCTTCGGCGCCAATGATCGCGCGGCGGAAGCGACCCCAGAAGTCGAGCTCCCAAGCCATATTGAACCCATAGGTCCACTGCTGGCTATAGATTTGCTGAATGACCCGCCGCTGGTAGCTGCCGTCCATCGTTTGGCGCTGCGGAAAGAAGTTGCCGAAGGCGATTCCATATTGCGCCCGGGCCGCCAGGATGCGAAATCCGGCTTCGCGCAACGTCAGGTTTTGCCGGTAGGCGTCGACCATCAGGTCGTTGAGCCCAGGGTCGTCGAACACGGCCCACCAGGTGCTCAGCTCGTCGGTCTGGGTGCGCAAGCGGACGTCATTGACATCGATCCAGTGCTCGGCGATGGGTGCCGGAGGCGTAGCGTATTGTGGACCGACTTTGAAACCGTTGCGCAAATAGTCCCCCGGACTCGTGCATCCGCCAAGCACCGCAGCGCCGACAACCAGCGCGGTGTAGACCAATCCTCGGACGGAGGGAAGCATCCGGCGGTTCCTGTCGCGCGCCGTGTGGTGGGTCGCGCGGCCCTGGCGTTGGGACACCCGCGGGTCGCGCACTCGGAGCGCAAACTACAATTTCGTTTCTTGGCGTTGCCGCTCTGCCGTCCCGGAACAGGACGAAAAGCACTGCGCTGTGCGTTACAAACGGCACAAAATCCAAATGCCAAATAATCGGCGTTCATGGTCTTATCGGCCTCAAGTGCACAACGGCGCCGGACCAACTCCGATCGGTGGAGTATTCAGAACCGTCGGAAGGGCTTGCCAGGGTCCTGGGATCGTGCGCCGCACGTGGCTCAAGGACTTGCGGCGCACGCGGATGCCAGGTGCACTGTAAAGGCAGCCCAGGAGGCAAAGATTGCCACAACCGGCTACTCGTAGCGAAGGGCTTCGATCGGATCGAGCCGGCTGGCCTTCCACGCCGGATAGAAACCGAACGCGATCCCCAC
>CAZUPX010000074.1:0-3170 GCA_964622155.1 uncultured Planctomycetaceae bacterium
AGCCTCTTCTCAGCAGGCCGGCCTTCGGGAGGAGCATGCTCGCCGTACTCCCATTCGAGAACGTCAGCCGCAACCCGTCCATCGTTCGATTCTAGCGGGCTCAACTCAACGAGTCACCGTGCGATGCATCGCAGCCTTCACCTTCATAAATGTCACATTCACAAATGCTCGCCTTTGAATCTTCCCATAAACTCATGCGTTTTTTCGGATGCCGAGAAAACGGCGGGTTTCTTGCAGAACGGCGAACGGACGGACAACCACGGGATCTGACGCTGCGTCTTTCGCTTACCCGTCAACGCGCCGATAGAGTCCCAGATTCTGCTCGGCGAGCGTCCGGTCGCGTGGCGCGTTCGACGATCCCAAGCGGAATCGCGAGAAACGAACAGTTGATGGGTCCTAAGACGTTCAAGCTACTGGACGATTCCGACAGCGTAAAATTGACAACCAGTCCTCTGGACTTTCTAATACGGCCCAAGTGATTCTGCAAACACATAGATAGGATGACTTTTATGCAAGGCGAAAAGATTTGCGAAGAAACAGGTAAGGTGACTTCACAGAGAGTACTGCCGAACCCGGGCGGCGGTCCAAAGATGGAAACCTCTTTCCAGGCGAGTTCGACGTTGTTGGGTATAAAAGCATCGAGTACGGGCACGTACTCGTCAGTAGTCCGGCCGGACGGGACCTTGTACGGCGAGGGCCAAGGGATCGTCATGAGCAACGAGGGGGATCTGGCCACGTGGGTCGGCCAAGGTGTCGGCACAATCAAGAAAGAGGGTGCCGTCAGTTATCGGGGCGCCGTGTACTATCAGAGTTCGTCTGCCAGATGGTCACGGCTGAACAGCGTTGCCGCGATCTTCGAATACGAGGTGGACTCGCAGGGGAACACCCGCTCCCAGTTTTGGGAATGGAAATAGCGCGAGCGCTAACACAGAGCTCAAGCGCGCCGCGCCGGGACGCGGGCCATTTGAAGGTTGGTTTTGTTTTTTGGCTTTGTGGCGTTGTGGCGTTGTTCAAGTTCCGTTACCCGGCGCGCCGCTTAGCTTCGACGTTAGGCGACAGAAGGGGCAGGAGCATTGGCGATGACGCCGAAGCAGGCCGTGGCCTTTGTGAAGGCTCAGGGGGTCGTCCTCGAATCGGCACGGGGTCCGGTTCCCAACCTGGCCGAGGCCGTCGCCGGCGAACCGATCCGCGGAAGCTGGTGGGCTCACCCCAGGGCCAACGACATCTTCCTGTGCTCGCGAGCCATCCGCCAATCCGCAGACATGCTGGTGTGTCGCCTCGTCGATGGGAAAGTGACCTACGTCCATCGCCGGCTGTGGCCGGCGCTGGCGCGGCTCGCGGCGCGGTTCAATGCCGAGTGGCTTGCGGCCATCCAGGAAGTTCATACGCCTTCGGGGAAGCACGAGGTCCGTACCACCGCGTTTTCGTATTGGCTCGCGGAAGGCGTGAAGCGCGCGGCCTTGGGACTCACGGAGGACGAAGCAGCGTCACTCCTCCCCGCAGTTCCCCAGACGAGTCCGTCCAAGAAGAGGCGAGAGGGTCGCCTAACGAAACGCTGCACCTGACCGGGGCCGCGTTGCGCGTTCTCGGGGTTCAACGTCTTACCGGCGGCCCCGGCAGGTGAGATTGAGCGTTAGGCCGACGAGGCGGAGGTCGCTACGAATGTGGTTTCAGGTTCTGAGCCTGGTGATCGCCGCGGCGCTGCTCGGCAAAGCGACCATCGCGCTGACAGCGCGGCGATGGTTTTATGCCATACGGCAGCGCCAGTATGCGACAGAATCCTTGCCGACCAAGCTTCTGGTCGCTCCGGCCGTGATCGTCGCCCTCACTCTGGTAGCTTGGTACGCGACCATCTTTCACTACCAACCTTGGAGTTGGGTCGTCTCGGGCTTCCTCACCGCGCTATCGTGCATGGCAGTCGATCACGTGTTGCGGTGGTCAAGACACCGCCAAGCGATGCTCGCCGTGGTCACGAACCCGAAGGTCTGGCTGGTTGATTGTCTCTTGATGGTAGTGGGTTCGGGGTTTGTGGCGTTGGCCCTGCTGGTGTATTGACCATCTGCGAGCGGGTCGAGGTCCGCCTAGCCTGGCGGGGCACGTCAGGTTTCTGGGAGTTCATCGCTCGGCGGTGCCCCGCCGGCAGGTGAGCTGGGTCGTTGGGCGTCTGAGAGTTAGAACATGAACTACGTGAACACCTTTATCCAGGTCGCACCGGATACTACCGCCAAGAAGGCGACTGTGCCCGTCCCGAAGGCCGGGAAGAAATCAATCGCAGTTCTTGAGTACGAACTCATCTCCGCAAAGCCGTACACCTACACGCAAGAGGAGGTGCAGTTCTCGATACACGTCCAACGCCAAGGCATTTCAGCTCGCGACCTGAAGGCACGCCGAAATGAGCTGTGGCGAGAGTTCTTTTCCAAACCGTGTGCGTGTATGCGTACCTCGCCTCTTGCAAAGTCCTACGGCTGGGGCCTTCACTTCAACACGGAAGGCAAGGTTGCGGTCGTACCTCTCGAAAGCGCCGAGTACAGGCGGTTGGCGAGCACTCAGTCGATTAAGCTAACTCGCGTAATGCGGAGCAAGCGAAAATAATCGTCTTCGCGCAGCGGACCCCCAATCGTACCATCGAGCGGACAGCCACCAGCAAGCCGGTGTCTGCCGCCCATGTCAAACGTTACCCGCGTGGTAATCTCGAAATCTCAATCGTTTTCCCGGAATCCCACCAAACGACCGTCTTCTTGTCCAACGGCGAACAGGCGGACAAACACGGGCTCTGACGCGGCGCCGTTAGATTACCCGTCGATGCGACGATAGAGTCCCAGGTTCTGCTCGGCCAGCGTCTTGAGAAACAGGTCGAGCGGGCCGCCGGGCACGCCGGCGCCAATGCCGATCGTGTAAATGCTCACGCGGCGCGAGTGGTTGACCGTTGTAATGGCAGCGACGATGTCCACCGGCGCCGTAATTTTACCGCCGTGCGGCGCTCCGTCCGAAATAAAATAGATGGCCTCGGTGTCGAAGCTCAAGGCGGCCTCCAAGGCGTCGTACGAGGCCGTGTTCGATTGGGGTTGTTGCTCATTGACAAACGCGATGGCCTTGCGTTTTGATTCCGAGTCGGCCGGCGCTAGCTGCCGATGCCACAGCGAGACCCTGCCATTGAAAACCACGACGCC
>CAZUPX010000075.1:0-5277 GCA_964622155.1 uncultured Planctomycetaceae bacterium
GCGATTGATCGGCCACGAGCCTCAACTCGAGACGCGTTTGCGGCAGATACAAATATTGCGACGATGCGTCGCCGACCTTCTGCGTCTGTGGTTCGCTGCTGCCCGGCCGCACGGCCGTGATCTCCAGGCTGGTGACGCCTGGGCGATCGATCGGCTCGATCACAATCGGACCCAGCCAATCGTCGCCGCCGGTGACGTTCAATTCCACTGGCACCGCGAGCGGGGGCAACTCGTAGCGAAAATTCGTGCGATCGAACTGCGCCGCATACCCGCGGCGCGTCGCGCCGTCGGCCATCGAGAGCGCGACGCCAATCTGCTCGGGCGGATTGCTGGTGGGAATTCCGGACCGCTCGACGATGAGCGTCTCGCCGCGGCCCGAGAGTCGCCATGTATCTTGAGTGTCGCCTTGAGAAAACTTTGGGTTCGCGTCGATCTGCACGAGCGACAGTTCTCCGCGCGGCACTAAGAGTGCGGACTGGTCATTCAGCCCGACGACGTTCAGATAAGTCGACTGCGGCCAACGAATCGTCGAGCCGGCAAACCATCGCCGTGCCCAGAGCGATGCGGTCTCGGGCACTAGTGCGCAGAAGGCAACCGCCAGCAGCACGTACGCGCCGCACCCGGCCAGCAGCTTGTTGCGCCGCGAACGATTCAACGTCGCGGTCAGATCGATGCGATCTAGGGATTGGGCACACTCGGCGACCGCCGCACGGACCATGCTCGGCGAAGCGTAGTCCTGACCGTCAATCAGGTCGGGCAATTGCAACACGTTGGCGATCTGCTCGCCCACGCCCGGCACGCGCCGATTGAGCAAGTCGGCCACGTCCAGATCATCCAGCGGCAACAAGAGCGGCGCCACCAGCCGCCGTGACACGAGCACGACGATAGCCAACAGTACCATCGCCAACACCGCCAGCCGTGTGCCCAGGCTCGGCCGCAACCACCAGTCGAGCGCCAGAGTTGCCGCACAGCCGACGACTGCGGACGTTGCGGTCCAAAACACTCCTTCGATGAGCAGGTGCTGCCGCAACAGCCGCCGAACCCGCGCCAGGCGTGCGACCACACCCCGTCGCGCGCGGCGAAGTGGAAGATCGTCGGTTCGTGGTTCAACAATCGTCGCCATTATCCGTCCATCTCAATGTCTCAGGCCATCCGCGATCGCTTGCGGAGCAGCCACTCGAGCGTCAACAGGATCATCAAGCTGCCGAACACAATCGGCGCGTCCCACATCTCGTCGCGATACTCCAGCAATCGGCCGACCCGCTTGACTTTGAATGCCTCGGGAATCTTCTCGTAGTCAGCCAGCGAAAAAACCTCGCCGCCGCTGGCGCGAGCCACATCGGCAAGCAAAGCCCGATCGAGCTTGGAGCGGCCGAGCTCGTAGCTCGCCGGCTCGACGCGAAAATTGAGCGTGGCCGGGCGCACAGCCGAGTCGCCTTGCGTGGCGATGTTGCCCGGCAGGACTCGCACGCTGTAGGCCCCGGCCTCATTGGCTGTGAAGCTTGCTTCGGCAACACCTGGCTGATCCACCAGCGTCTCGATCTCGAGCGGCGCGGGTGATTGTCCGGCGACTTCGATCTCGCCGCGCAGGTCGGCAACGGCGCTAGTTGTCTCGCTGGGGTCGATCGATCGCGCGCGAATCACCACGCGATCGCCGGTCTGATACGCAGCCTTATCGGTGCCGAGGCTAAAGGGATACCGCCCACCCAAAGCCTTGCCGCGCCCCACGCGATCGACCAACTGGGCCCAAAATCCGTCGAAGTATTCTTCGTGCAGGTATCGCCAACGGTAGGTGCTGTCGAATCCCACAAACACGGTCCGGCCTGGCCCGTATCGGTGCATGGCCAACAGCACGTGGCGACCAAAGGCGTTTCGCATCCGCGGATCACCGTGCCTGGCGAGCACCGTTGCGCCTGGCTTGGGCCTAGTGACCGGAAAATGCCAAAACATGCCCGGCAAGCTCGCCAGCACCTCGCGATTGCGCCCCGGATCGGCGTCGAACTGGAAGATCGAGTCGATCGCCCCCTCGGGTGTGAGCTCAAGGTTCCACGGTTCGCGCGCGCTGAGCGCGATTTCCGCGGCACTTTTGAACAAGCCGGGATCGGCGACGACCGGCAGCGTGCGGAGCCACGAGTTGTCGATCGTGGCGGTGCCGGTACTTTCGGCCCCTTCGGAGATCACTCCATCGAACAAGTTGCGGGTGTGCATCTCGCCAGCCACCAGAACCAGGCCGCCGCCAGCCGTGCCCACAAACTGGCTGAGCAACTCGGACCACGCTGGGCCCAAGGCTCGCATGTCGGGATCGAATAGCACGACGACGTCGTACTGCTCCAGTTCCTGGCGATTGGCCGGCAAGCGGCGGATGGGCCGCGTGCCCATCTGTTCGTAGCCTTCGCCCGCGGTCTGCAACCAACAGGCAAATTCAAGCCCCGTGTCGCGCACCAGCCCATTGCGCAGAAACTGCACCTCGGGCGACGGCGCGCCGGCAATCAATAACACGCGAATCTGCTGCCGCACGACTTTCATCTGGTGCGTGGCCACATTGTCGGCGTCGGTCAATTCGGGCCCCAGTTCCTCAACGCGCGATCGCAGCTCGATCTCGCCGACCGCGTCAGGTGTGATCTTGAACGTCAGCCGGCGCGACGCCGTGTCTTCGCTGAACGTGACCTCCTCACGCCCGACTTCGGTCCAGCCAGCGTCCTGGCGCTTTTCCAGGATCACAACACCGGTACGGCCCTGCATGCCGTGGGCTTCGACCAACACGGCCACCTCGGCCGAGTCTCGCACGAACACGATCGGGTCGGCCTCGATGGCGGCCAGCCGCGCGTTGCTGGGCCCGGCCTCGGTGCCGGCGGCCATCACGACAATCGGCACACCGAGCTTGCCCGCCGCTTCGGCCGCCTTGCGCGGATCTTCGCCGGCGTTGGACTGGCCGTCGGTGGCCAAGAGGATTCCGGCCAGCGGCTGGCCGCGATGCTCCGCCAGGGCCGCGGTCAGTGCATCGCCGATGGCCGAGCTATTACCTTGAGCTTCGAGCCCCTCGATTTCGCCCTTTTCGACAGCCAAGGGCTGATGCGCGAAACTGTAGAACGACACCTCACGATCTTTGGCCAACGGATCGGCGAGCCGATCGAGGACGCGTTTAACGGTGTCCAGCCGGGCCGTCTTGCGCAGCGTCGCGACGCTTTCGAGCCCGAGCTTGTCGGCCGTTTCTTGAAAGGCGTCTTCCTCGGGGTATGGGTCATTCAAGCTCATGCTCTGCGACGTGTCGACCAAGACCAGCAGTTGCGAGGGGATCGACTCGCGCTTGGTAATCACCAGCACGAGCTCCAGGAGCATGAAGGCGGCGCACACGAGCACCAGGCACCGCAGCGCGGCCAGCGTCCAGCGTATTGATCGGCCGACCGTGCTAGGCTCGCTGCGATACAAATACCACACGACCGCCACCCCTCCGATCGCCAACACCGCCAGCGCGACCGCCCAAGGACCTTGCGGCCACGAGTGGAATTGGACCTGCCACGAGCCGCCCGACACCCAGTCGGGAGCTTGTTTCAGACCCAGCAGCCATCGCAGGAATTCGTTCATGGTTTACCGTTGTCGCCCGGCCCAACGCGCGAAGCAGGCTTCGAACACCAACAGCCCGAGCAACCCCGTGGCCAGCGTGCGCCAAATCTCGTGCCCGCGCACGTCGGCGCCTGACCCGTCAGGAGTGCCCAGAGCGAGCACCTCCGGCTCGAGCGCTCCCCACATTGTTTTGAACTCGTCGGCGGCAAATCGAGCCAAATCACTTTCGCGCGGGTCGGGATTCACGGCGAAGGTTTCGCTCGACGGTCCCGAGACACTGTCGCGCCACGTCATTTTGTAGATTCCCGAGTGGCGCGTGTCGGAATACTTAAGGGTGCGTGTGACTGCTTCCCTCTCCCCTCGTGGGAGAGGGTTAGGGTGAGGGGGTCCTTGCGGTGTCTGTTTGTTGTCAATCTTCCTGGCGGCGCCTCCACCCTCACCCAGCTCGCTACGCTCGCCATCCTCTCCCATCGAGGGAGAGGGACTAGCAATCACCAGAGGCTTGGGCTCGTCTTGACCCGGCACTTCGACGGCCGGCAGTGTAATGTCGTGCGAGGCAGGCAATGCGACTTCCAGCTTCTCGCCGGCAGTCATACGGTGCAGACTGGCTGTGCTCTTGGCCACAGCGCGTGCCGCTTCGCGCATCGCCAGCACGTAGCTCGACTCGGTCGGCCAATCACTCCAACTGCGATCGGCCGCCGTGGTCCACAGCAGCACGCGGCCGAGTCCGTAGACCTTCTCGACGGCGGCCGGCGCCGACGCGGCGTTGTTCCACCGGGCCAACACGCGCACCGTGTCATCCTGCCCCGGCGGCAACTTAACCTCATACGTCTTGCGGACCTTGATCCGTTGCAGCACGGCGGGACTCAATTGGCCGAGCGCATCCAGCGGCGAACCTTCGGCCGGATCGATCAGCAGGCCCGCGAACTCGTTGTCGGAAATTCCCTCGAACGCAGCGGGCAGCAACCCGGCGCCCCCTTTGAACATCAGTTGGTTGTAGTTATCCGGATCGAGCTGGTCTCCGACAAACACGACGAGTCCCATGCCGTCAGACACTTGCTGCTCGAGGCGCTCGACCTGATCGGGATTGAGGTGGGCCACGTTGGCGAGCACCAACAAATCTGGATGCGTGGAGGGGGTCGACGCCCATTCGGAGTCAGTCATCACCTCCACTCGAAATGCCTCGGAGGTGTCGCCCGAGAGTGACAGCGCTAGCGCCAGAAAATCGGTCTCGCCCCCCAGCGGCTCGTTCGACGGCTCGCCGTCGACCAGCAGCAGTTCGATCGATTGCCGTACCTGGACCACCGTCCAACACGTGTTGTCGCCGGCCAGTGAATCGAGGGGCAGCTCAAACGCCACGTGGTGCGTGCCGGGCTCCTGAAACGTGGCCGCCAACGGCAGCTTTAGACTTTCTCCTACCGCCAAAGTCGGCACGCGCACCAGCGAGGCCTTGCCATCGACGATAAAGTTAGCTTCCAGGCCAGACAGCTCGGCGCCGGTGTCGTTGCGGACTTCCGCTTCGAAGCGCGTCGGCGTGCCGGCCAGTGCCAGGCGATCTGCCTGGTTGATGCTCACGAGCGCCACGTTCGTGGTCTCGGCGATTCCGATGTCGAACACGCGGAGCCGCACGTGCGAGGCGGCCCAACGATTTCCCAAGTCGTTCAAGCGCCCTTCCCAGCCGGCTTTTCGCAGGTCTGTAACGAGCGTGACTTC
>CAZUPX010000076.1:0-10174 GCA_964622155.1 uncultured Planctomycetaceae bacterium
CGATCCGCACCACCACCTCCATTGGCACCAGCGGCCCCAGCTTGGACTCCAGCCACTCGTAATCGTGAATGATCGGAGCGTTCGACGAGAACAGCTTGGTGAGTTTGATCGACGTGTTGATCTTGGTCAGCCCGATGCCGCACACGACCATCAGCGCCAACAGGCTAACCAGTATTAAATTGGAGCGATTGATCACGCCCTGTAAGATCGCGCGCCATCGTTTTGGCAGATCGATGTCTTCAGCCTTGGGCTGATTACCGTCCAACAGGCTGTGCGGCCGCATCGGCCAGAGCTGCATCCACGAGGGCAGGAACAAGAACAAGAGCCCCAGCGTGGAGATCACGCCGGCGGCCGAATAGACCCCGAACATTTTGATCGGCACCAGTTCGCTGGTGTACAGCGAGATCAACCCCGCTGCGGTGGTTAGCGCCGAAAGCGTGCAAGGCAACCAGGAATGCTTCAGCGCGCGCGCCGGTGCGCCATCGATGCCGTTTTCGGCCACCGAATCGCGATAATAATTGGCAAAGTGAATGGCGCCCGAGATGCCGGCCACGTAGACCACCGCCGGCATGGTGAGCAAGATGGCGTTCATCGAGCCGCCGCTGTAATAAACCACCGCCAGGCTGATCGCCCCGGCATACAGCGCCGCGCTAAAGACCATCATTGTGAGCCGCACGCTGCGCAAACACCAAAATGCCAGGCTCAGACCCACGACGCCGGCAGGAATGAACAAGCGAATGAGCGTCTTCTCGCCCTCGACGCTGATGGCCACGTTGTCGACCGGAGGCCCGCCCATTTTGACCCGATCGCGCGACAGTCCCAACTCGTCCTGAGCGACGCTGTAGAGCTTGCCGAGCGTGGCCCGCAAGTCTCGCTTGCCTTCTGGCGTCAACGTCACGACGACGCATGTCTGCTTGTTGTCAGGACCGACGAACAGCTTGGCGAGCCGCTTTTGCGCAGCCTCTTCGCCCAGGTTCAGTGGCGGCTCCATCAGCGTCTTGAGTAGTCGCGGCCCGGTTTGGACGTGCTTGAACAGTGGCCCATGCCAGCCTTCCGGCTTTGGATTGTCCCTGGTGAACCATCCGGACCAGAAGAAGTCCCCCTCGGGCTTCGACGGCTTGAGATCGGATAGCTTGGACGGAGTTTCCGGCACTGGTTGGACATCGGGCACGAGCTTTTTGGCAAACAGCTCAAGCCGCGGATCGTCCAGCGTGCATCCCTCCCAGCTAATTAATACAAATGTTTCATTTTCGAAATGTTCTTGGAACCAACTGAAATCGGATGTCTCGGGGTAGTCGGAGGGGAGCCAGTCATGGACGTTATTGTCGTTACTCAGCAGGGCCTTGCGCGCACCGCGAGACAGGACCGGCAGCAGGAACAGCACTACCAGAATGACCTTAAAGCTGTTGCGGGCAAAAAACCGGTTCAGCAAGGCAACACGCTTCTCTCTGTCAGGGCTGGTACAAGCGTCGCTTGACCGACCCGGACGGCTCAGATCCCGGGGGCTGTTTACAACATCGCCCCGCCAACCATGATCGTTCGCGGGGACGCAAAGTGTTTAAGCTAGCCGTCATTTCCCGTCGCGTCTATTGCGAGCACCCAGCGCCGACTGCACTTCGCGGATTATTTTACCTACGTTGTCCATGTTCTGCATCGAGGCTTTTGTTCAATGCAATTGGGCTCGAAGTCCGTGCGTCAAAGCCCCCCACTAGCGGGTTAACTCGAAGCCGAATGTTACCCCTTGAAAGAATAGCGCGTGTCCCATGGGCGTCCTTGTTCCGGGAGTAAAGGTGATCTGGTTTTGAGCGAGTGCCTGGTTCGTGAGAAACATCAAATCGTAGGACGTCCGCAGCGCGAAATGCGGCTTCAGATGATAGACGCCGATGACGTTGATCTCGGCGAGAAATGACAAGACGTGGTCCTCGGCGTTCTCATCGCGATTTGGTGCCAGCGGCGCGCCGTTTACATCTAGGATTCGTACCTCGTTCGCAACGTCGGCCCAGTTTACGACCGCGGCTGCTTTGCCGCGCACGCCGAACCGCCAATCGCTCCGCTCGTAAAACCAGTCGACTCCGAACTGCGGACCAACCATGTTGTTATGCGTGATGGTGTTATATGTGCCGGTACCAAGTGCCGACTCGCTGAACCAGCGAAGCGACTCGTTGTTGACTGCTACTCGAATACCAGCTAACAGCGAGGGCAAGGGCGTGCTCTCGGCCTGTCGAACCCACGTGCTATCTCGCGTGTACAACACGCGATCGCGCGGCAGGCGGCGTTCGATGCGATAGTTGATTTCGTAACTGTTGAAACTCGACGTCTCGTAGAACGACTGAAAGTCGGCAGCGTTGAACACCGGAATGGTGAACGACGGATCAATCAACAGGTCGGTAAAAATCCCGCCCGGAGTGAACGCCGTCATCTGCTCGTTGGCGTGCCAATGTGTCAACCCCAAGAACGTGAACTCCACCGAGTGATCGCGATTACGATCATCGCGGCCGACGAACCGGCCCAAGGTCGATCGCAGGCCTGGCTCGTAACCTAGCCCCAGCGGGAGTTCCAATCGATTTCGATAATGCGGTATCTGCGACGAACTGATGTCTTCAGAAAGTCGGATCGAGTTTTTTACGTTCGACGAGCGCTCCATGTACACGGCGCTTTGCTGCGTGTACCACAGACCATTCTTCAGCCACTCGCCGCTGCTAACGGCCGGCGGGGGAGCATCCCAAGCCATTGCCTCCTCGGCAAAGCCGGGCTGTTCGTTGTACACCATGCCATCGGCCACAGCGCCTTCGGTGTGCATCGGCGGTTGCGTCTCGGTGCCAGCAGAGGTCGACGGCTCATCGACAAACGGGTCGCCCGTGTCTTGCGTGTATGCATAAGCCTGCTGTTGATATTGCGCCTTGCGCACAGCCGCCTCCCGACGCGCGCGAGCCGTTTGAGACTGCGATGCCGGCTTCGCGTCTAAGCTGTATCGCGACGGCCACGGGGACGCAGCGCGAGCCCGTGTGGTGCCTATCCAGCCCATCCACAGCCCCAGCACGACGAGCGGAATGCCCTTGCGGAATGCCTCCAAGCACGTATCCCCTTAGCTAGCACGACCTAATGACTAAATGCTCCCTCATTCGAGAGAGAACTATGGCGGCGTATCTATCGGACGGCCGCATGCCGTCAAACCAGCAATAATCGTTAGAATCTCGAAAAACGGAAAAATTGGCGCAGATATCCCAGACTTACATGCTCTAACGCCAGCGTGCCGGACGGTCTCGAACGCACATGGACAGAGCTCTCTTAAAGCCCGATTCGAGGATCTCAACCCAGCGCAAAGTGGCAAGTCATTTCACATTGAACTGAGCCATTGCCTGCTCTCGCCGCGAGCCCTGATGGTTCACTTGCCTTTTGGGTCATGGGGGGTACAAAGACATTGCCGAACAATGTTGGAAGCCTGATTGGCCCTCTTTTGCCGAGAGAACTCCCGTATGACGTCACCCCTACGATCGTTGATCGCCAGTGGCACCAAGATCTGGCTCGACTCGATCGATCCGGAGTTGATTGCCAAGAATCGTGCTCTAGGGGCCACCGGAGCCACGTCGAACCCGATCATCGTCGCCGACCTGATTAAGACCGGCCGTTTCGACCGTGATTTGGAACAATTGCTTGAGCAGCGGCTCAGCGACGAACAGATCGCCTGGCGAATGACCGACAAGCTAGTCAGCGAGGCCCAAGCCGTCTTTCGACCGGTCTGGGAGCAGACGCACGGCAATGACGGCTTCGTCAGTTTTGAGCTCGACCCATTGCTCGAGGATCCCGAGCTTGGTCTGCCGCACGCCGAGCGCGTGGCGAGGTATATCGAGCTGGGCAAGACCTGGTCGAAGGGGCACGTCAATCGCATGATGAAGGTGCCGGCCACGCCCGCGGGCATTGAGGCCCTAGAGCCGCTGGCGGCTGTCGGTATCACGATCAACGTCACGCTTACGTTCACGTCGCGCCAGTACCAGGCGGCCCGAGACGCCATTTGGCGCGGAGCGCAGAAGTACGGCAACCTGGGTCGTTTCAAGAGCGTCTACAGCATTTTTGTCTCGCGGGTCGACGTCTACACGCAACAACACGTCCCGCAACTGTCGCCGGCCGCGCAAGGGCAGGTGGGCATCGTCGGCGCCAAGCGGATCTGGGCCGAGAACCGGCAGTTTTGGCACGATCACAAAGTGCCGTTGGACCAGGAAATCGTGTTTGCCAGCACCGGCACCAAGAACCCTGACGATCCTCCGTGGAAATACGCCGCGGCATTTGCCGGCAGCGACATCGAGACCAATCCACCCGCCACGAATGATGCCATTGAGGCCAGTGGCCGCACGTTCGAGCGCGAGATCGATAAGCTGCCGCCCAAGCAAGTGCTAGACAAGATCGACGAGAAGGTCGACGTCGAACATCTCGAGCGGACATTGATGGACGAAGGCCTCAGAAAATTCGCCGATCCTCAAAAGGCACTGCTCGCGTTGATCGCTCGCAAGCGCAAGGTGCTGGCTGGCACGTCGTAGGGGGCCGATGGTTTTCAGCCCGCGCGACACATCTGCGCGCCGCGCGTACAATTCTGCATCCTCCAACGCCGCCGTGGCCTGTTGGCAGCTTCGGCACGCCCCTGCTCAAGCAAGTTGCATTTTTCGCGGTTGTCGTGTGGCTCGAAATCGGTCCACGCGTGTGTTAGGATCGACGGCCAACTAAGTACGAATTCGCTGAGTGTCGAAACGCAGGTGACACCCCCATGCCCATTGATCCCTACTCACCTTGTCCAGGCGGCACGGGCAAGAAGATCAAGTTCTGCTGCTCCGACCTCACCGCCGAACTCGACAAGGTCCAGCGGATGCTTGACGGAGAACAACGCGCCGCCTGCCTGGAATACATTGACGCGCTTGAAGCCAAATTTCCCGAGCGTGCCTGCCTGCTGTCGATCAAGGCCATGCTTCAAGCTCAGCTCGGCGAGGATGACAAGGCCCAAGCCACGGTAGCTGCGTTTCGCCAGAAGTATCCCGACAACCCCGTTGCTCTGGCCGAGCAGGCGACGTTTGCCGCCAGCCAACAGGGTGGAGTAGCGGCGGTCAGCTTGCTTCAAGACGCCCTCGAGCGGTGCGTCAACGAAATCCCGCCGCAGGTCTACGACGCGATCGGCATGGTGGCCCAGGCCCTGTTGGGCGATGGACACATCGTCGCTGCGCGAGCGCATTTGGTGCTTCAGATGGCGATGTCGGCCAACAAGGACCAGCAGCCTCTGCAACTGTTGGCGCGGATCAATGGCTCGCCCAGCGTGCCGTTGTTGGCCAAGCAAGACCTGTTCGTCGAGCGACCTCCCGATGATGCTTTGTGGAAATCAAGCTACACAACCGCCATGGAGCCGACTCGGCATGGTGCATGGCGACAGGCGGCTAGGAATCTCGTCGAGCTGGCCGCCAAAGTTGGCGACTGGCCCACGATCTGGCACAACATCGCCGTGTTGCGAACGTACCTGGCAGACACGCCCGCTGCGGTCGAGGCCTGGCGGAAGTTCGCGGCCCATGACGCTCCGCTCGACGACGCGGTGGAAGCGGAAGCAATGACTCAACTGCTCGACGCCGATGCGGTCGACCGCGTCGAGCTGGTGACGGTTACCTACCCGGTGGACGACGCCGAAACACTCATCACCCGTCTGGCCACGAATCCGCGCACGCCGTCGATGCCGGCCGAACTCGTGCGTATGAGCCTGGCCGATCCGGACGAACCGCCCCCCAAGGGCGCGTATTGGCTGCTTGATCGCCCCGTGGTTGACAGCGGAAAGGATCTCAATCTGGCCGACGTGTCGCGCGTTGTCGGCCATGCGTTGTTGTTTGGCAAGCAGACGGATCGCCCGGCACGATGTGAATTGACGGCCTACCGCCCTGAGCTGGCCGCCGCGCAGGCCGTCGCGACAGAGGGTGGCGGTACCGCGTTGGGCGCTTGCGGCGCTGAAGAGATCGACAGCTCGGTGCCCGTGGTACAGCACATGCTCAGTTGGAACTGGCGGCTGCCCGACGACACGCCTAACGAGCGTCGTGCGCAGTTGGTCCGCGAAGCCCGCACCGACGTATTGCTCAATCGCTGGCCCGAACTTCCGCAAAAAATCTTCGATGGCAAAACCGCGCACCAAGCGGCCACCGACGCGACTTTGCGCAATCGAGTGCTGGCTGCGATCTTGATCCTGGAGTTAGCCACCGATCAGGTCGTCGACGATTTTGACTTCAACACATTGCGGAGCGCGCTCGGCCTGCCCGCGCTGGGATCGATCGATGGCAGCCATGTGTCGCCGCTCGAGCTGCCACTGGCGCGTCTTGGCCGGGTCGACGTCAAAACGCTGCCGGACGACGCACTGATCGATTTGTATCATCGGGCACAGCACTATCGATTTATCTCGGCGCTGCGCAGGCTGGCCGAAGAGGTTCTCTCGCGACCATCGTTGGAAAACCAAATCAATCGGGCCGAAGTCTATGGCACGTTGGCGCAAACCGAACCCGATCCGGTCAAGGCAATCGAATGTCTGCACGAGGCCCGCAAGGCGGCCGAAGTGGCCAAGACCTCAACGGCCCCATGGGACCTGGCCGAGTTGGCCATGCGGATCGCCACGGGTGACGTGGCCGAGGCCGACCGGCTGCTGTCGCACATTCGCAACGATCACGTTCGCGAGCCGGGCGTGGCCCAGGCATTGTTCCAGATCCTGGCCGACGCAGGCATCATCGGCCCCGACGGCAAACCGCCGGCGGCGGCGCGCGATCGGGCAGCCGCGTCGATCGTCGTGCCACAAGCCGCCGGCGCCGAGCCCGGAAAAATCTGGACCCCCGGCGGCGACGAACCGGCCGCCAGCGGCAAGAAGTCGGCCCTCTGGACGCCGGGCATGGAGTGATTGGCAACCGGGTCGCTGGATTGATAACCACAAAGACACTAAGGACACGAAGCAACCAAAAGGCAAGGAGCAACCAAGCGCCTCGGCCTTCGCCGATTTGCCCGGACAGTTGTTCTTACTTCCGGGTCCTTCTTGGTGATCTTGGTGTCTTTGTGGTGAACTCTTCTTGAGCACCACATGTCGCAAACCGAATTCGACGCATCACACATGGCCCGCGCGATTGAGCTGGCCGCGCGCGGCGAGGGGTTTGTCGAACCCAACCCGATGGTCGGCTGCACTGTCGTGCGCGAATGCGAAATTGTCGGCGAAGGCTTTCATCAGCGCTTCGGCGGCCCGCACGCCGAGGTCGAAGCTTTGAAGATCGCCGGTCCGCGCGCCGCCGGCGCAACCGTCTACGTAACACTCGAGCCCTGTTGCCACCACGGCAAGACGCCGCCGTGTACCAAAGCCCTGATCGACGCCAAAGTGCGGCGTGTGGTCGTCGCCCAACGCGATCCGTTTGAGAAAGTCGCGGGACACGGCATTGCCGAGTTGCAACAAGCCGGCGTCGACGTCGAAGTTGGACTGCTCGAGCGCGAAGCTGCCGAACTCAACGCGCCGTATCTCAAGCTCATCCGAGCTAAACGACCGTGGATCATCGCCAAGTGGGCCATGACGCTCGACGGCAAGCTCGCCACCGTGAAAGGCGAGAGCAAGTGGATCTCCGGTGAAGCGTCGCGACCAATCGTCCACGCGCTTCGCAGCCGAGTGGATGGAATTCTTGTCGGTCACGGGACCGCGGCGGCTGACGATCCACTTTTGACGGCCCGCCCCGCCGGACCGCGGAAGGCCACGCGTATCGTGCTCGACTCGCAGGCTTCGCTCTCGATGTCAAGCAAGTTGGTGTGCAGCGCTCCGAGCGTGCCCGTGCTTGTCGCAGTAAGCGAACATGCGACCTCCTCCAAGCGCGACGAGTTGGCCACTGCCGGCTGTGAAGTCGTCGTTTGTCCCGGCACGAGCCAGACGGATCGCTTGAACTGGTTACTCGACGAGCTCGGTCGCCGGCAAATGGCGAACATACTCGTCGAAGGGGGCAGCAGCGTATTGGGCAGCTTCTTCGATCTCGGCCAGATCGACGAGGTCCACGTCTTCATCGCTCCCAAACTCTTCGGAGGCGACCGGGCACCTGGTGCAATCGGCGGAAACGGAGTCGACCTGCTGGCAGCCGCTTTGCGGCTCACGTCGCCACAAATCGAGCGCTGCGGCAGCGACATCTACGTGCACGGGCGAGTCGCCCGCTAGCAAGCACCGAAGTGTCCGGGCCTTTTGATCCCGCAAAATCAAGCGGCATGTCGCCGATTCGCAACCCCACGAATTTTTGCGCCTAGCCGGAATGTCGGCCCGTCTCCTACAATTTACGATTCGCCAAATCTGCGGCGAATTCTGGACAAGAGCCCAAGACAGGACGGACCCGAAGATCGCACGCCATGGCCGCAGCCGATATCGTCATCAAGGGGGCCCGCGAGCATAACCTGCGGGACATCGATCTCACGCTGCCGCGCAACCGTCTGATCTGCCTGACCGGCGTCAGTGGGTCGGGCAAGAGCTCGCTGGCTTTCGACACTCTCTATGCCGAAGGTCAGCGGCGATACGTCGAGAGCCTGTCCAGCTTCGCCCGCCAGTTCCTGGGGCAGATGCCCAAGCCGGACGTTGACTTCATCGGCGGGCTTAGCCCCTCGATCTCCATTTCGCAAAAATCCTCGGGCCAGAACCCACGCTCGACTGTGGGCACGATCACCGAGATTTACGACTACCTGCGCGTGCTCTACGCACGCACGGGCCAGGGGCACTGCCCCAAGTGTGCCCGGCCGATCACGGCCCAGACGCGCGAGCAAATCATTGAACGGATTGGGGAGCTGGAGCGGGGTACGCGGTTTGTCGTGCTCGCGCCCTTGATCCGCGGCCAGAAGGGAGAATATCGCGACCTGTTCGTCGACCTGATGAAGCAGGGGTTTGCCAGAGCGCGAGCCGACGGCCAGATCGTGCCCCTCTCGGACGATCTGCACCTCGACCGCCAGATGCGGCACGACATCGAGGTGGTGATCGATCGCCTCGTGGCCGGTGAGTCGCGGGCACGACTTGCCGAAGCCGTCGAGTTGGCTCTGAAGATGGGCGAAGGCAACCTGATTGTTGCGACCGATGACGTACGGCCAACGACTGGCGAAGACGATGCACCCGTGCAGCAAACGGACAAACGCAAAAAGGGTCGCGCTGAGTATGCTCACGCAAGCGCGAGCATGGCACCCAAGAAAAGCGTGAGCACGGTGCCCAAGCAGCATCGCGGCCAGCACAGTTCTGATCTGCAACTCTCGGCTCACTACGCATGTACGCACTGCGGCATCAGCTTCGAGCCGCCGAGCCCGCAACTTTTCAGCTTCAACAGTCCGCAGGGAATGTGCACCGCCTGTGACGGGCTGGGCGATCTGTATACCTTCGAGGCGACGCTGCTGGTGCCCAATCCAGAGCTGTCGTTCAAGGACGGCTGCTTCGAGTTGATCGGCGAGTGGCGCGAGATGGGGCGCTGGCGGCGACACATCTATCAAGGGGTCGCAGACACGGTTGGGCGGCTCCACGACTTGCCCAACGGCACGATGCTCGAAACTCCCTGGAACAAGCTCGACGAGAAGCTCAAACAACTGTGGCTGTGGGGCACCGGCGACGAGCACATCACGTTCACATGGCGCCAGGGTCCGACCGGCCACAAATACGGCGGCCGCTTTGAGGGCATCATCCCCTCGCTTATGGACAAGCACCGCAATTCGCAGAGCAAGATGCAATTGCGGCAGCTCGAAAAATACATGCAGGTGATGCACTGCGACGAGTGCGACGGCCAGCGGCTCAACCCGCAGGCTCGCGCCGTGACCATCGCCACCCGGCACTCGAAGTTTGCCGACCGGCCAGCCCGCTCGCTGCCGGATGTTTGTGCGCTGGCGGTCAGTGACGCCGTCGAGTTCTTTACCGAGCTAGACCTTGACCGCACGCGAGCCTTGATCGCAGCCGAAGTTCTGAAGGAAATCCGTGGTCGGCTGGGATTCCTGCAGAACGTGGGGCTCGACTATCTGGCACTCGATCGCACGGCGCCGACCCTATCGGGCGGCGAGTCGCAGCGCATTCGACTGGCCGGCCAGATCGGCTGCGGCCTGGTCGGCGTGCTGTACATCCTGGACGAGCCGTCGATCGGCCTGCACCCCCGCGACAACGATCGCTTACTTTCCACGCTTACGCAGTTGC
>CAZUPX010000077.1:0-8547 GCA_964622155.1 uncultured Planctomycetaceae bacterium
GCACCCGACGCGCCGCCGGCCATCACGGTAGACAACGATCTGACCGTCCAAGCCCACGAGTCGTACATCAATGCCCTCGCGGCGGCAATGCTCGGCGGCGTGACGCTGAAGCAGGACGAGGTCGAAGCCAAGGTCGTCGAAATGCGCGGCTCGGTGCCCGAGCAAATGAAGAGCGATGAGGCACGCGATCCGTGGTCCATCACCATGGCCAGCACGAAGCCGATCATCGTGAAGTTTGCCGACAACGGATTCCGGTTTGTGTTCCGCGGCCAGCGCTACACCGCCGGCGACATGGCGATCCGAGCCATGGAAGTTGCCGTCGATTACAAGGTTGAAATCAGCGGCAATGGCGCAAAGCTGACGCGACAAGGCGAATTGCAAATTTTCCCGTTCGGATTCGTGCAGGGAAAAGATACGCTGAAGCCCCGTGAGATCGGTTGGCGCGAGAAGCTCCGTAAGCGGTTTGGTAAAATATTCGAGCCGGAGATAAAGTCGGAGGGGTTGGTGCTGCCGGGCAAGTGGAGAGAAGCCGGCCGTTTGGATCTCAAGCAGATGCAACTGGCAGGCGGCTGGGCTACGCTGGCCTGGCTGGAAAGCGGCGAGCCTGCGCCGCCCTTGGACAAGAAGAGCGAAGACAAAGTGGCCGGCTCCGTCCGGTAGCGCTCGCTTCCGCACAGCGAGGGGGCGTGCCAGCGAGCGAGGTTTCCATGAGTGAGCAACACGTCGACATCGAGTTCGACTGCCTGCCGCTGCGCTCGGTGGGACGCTTGGATATCCCGCTCGACGCCTCGCCGAAGCACCGCGCACGCTGCGAGCGGATCAAGCACGCCTTGGAAACGCACGGCTCGCACAACACGTATTTTCTGTACAACGCTCACTGCACCTTCCACTTCACCAATCAAAGCGAACAGGGAATGGTCCAGTTCGGCTTCGAAGGGACAGTCTTGACCGACGAGACCGATCAGAAGACGACCCGCTCGGACCTGATTGTCGAGCTGGTGAGCGAGACGTGCGACTGGCTGACGCAGCCGGTATCCAGTTGGCTGTCGGAAACGGTCTCCAAGGCCGTGGAAGTGGAGTTCGACCGCTACATTGCCGCCGGTGACCTTGCACAGACGGTCGCCCGAATTCAACAGCTCCAAGCCCAAACCGATTCGCGCGGCGGCTACGTGGGCATGTATCTGTAGTCGCTAGCATGCCAGTGGCAGATAACGTTGCTGGCTCTCGCGTGCCCTTGTGGAAACCCACCATTTCGAACGTCGCGCACGCAGTGCGCGCAATCTCGGGAAAATAGGGGCTGCGCGCAACGGTGATTTACCGCATCACATCCGCTGCTTGCAAAGAATCTCAGAAGTTTGAGGGTTGGGTCGTCGATACTGGGTGCTGCCGAAATCCTCGCTCGAGGTCCAGCGCTAATTGCGCAGCCTTGAGACGGGGAGGTGTGGACGGGGGGCACTGTCCACGGAGCTGGCAAACCACCGACAGCAGTCGGTGCCAGTGGACCGTGGGCGCAGTACCCCTTAGGTCGATTGATGAATCGCCGAGTCCACAGCGTCTGGACCGTCTTTGCGTCCGCGATGATTGCGCTGGCGGGTTGCCGTCCACAGCAGCCTCTCTATTTCCACGAGAATAGCGACCTGTCGCACTATCTCAACGTGGCGACGGATCTGGAGTATCCCGACGTCAAGACGACGACGTTGGCCGAGGTCGAGGAGGCCCCGCCGCCGTTGACGCTGACGAATACCGGCGTCGACGGCAACTGGGACCTGTCGCTCGAGGAAGCCGTCAAGACCGCGCTGTCGAACACCAAAGTGATGCGATCGCTTGGCGGCCGTTATGTCAGTTCCGCGTTCAACAACCGCGCGCAAACGGGCGAAGCCCCTGATGCCATTACGAACAACCCCGACTTCGCCCGCACCATCTACGACCCGGCCATCACCGAGACGACCCCCTTTAACGGCGTCGAATACGCGCTGAGCGCCTTCGACGCCCAGTGGACCACTAACGTCTTCTATCAGAAGAACGACCACCAGCAAAACGTGCAGCCGCAGTTTCCAATCACGCAGTTCTTCCGCCAGGTTTTCGAGCAGGACACCAGCACGTTCAACACGCAGTTGCAGAAGGTCACCGCGACTGGCGGTCAGTTGACCGTCAGCAACAACGTTATCTATGACCTGAACAACAACCCGACCCGGCAGATCCCCAAGGACTGGAACGCGAACTATCAGGTGCAGTTCAACCAACCGTTGTTGGCAGGCGCCGGCGTGCAGTACAACCGGATTGCTGGTCCTTACAATCCGGTCAACTTCAATCCCATTCCCGGTGGCGCGCAGCAGACGCCGACTTTCGACGGCGTGGTGCTGGCGCGTATCGCAGTCGACATCAGCCTGGCCGATTTCGAAGGTTCGGTTCGGGATCTCGTCAGCGACGTGGAAAACGCCTACTGGGAACTGTCGTTCGCCTGGCGAAACCTGGATACGGCCAGCACCGCTCTTAAGAGCGCGCAGCAGACCTGGTACAAGATTTACGCCCTGTTCACAGTGGGTGCCAAAGGCGGCGAAGCCAAGGAAGAAGCCCAGTCTCGCGAGCAGTACTTTCAGTTCAAAGCCAACGCACAGACGTTGCTCAACGAACTGTACCGCGCCGAGAACCGATTGCGTTGGGCGATGGGTCTGGCGCAAGGCGATAAGCGACTGATCCGCCCAACCGACACCCCCACAGTTGCCAGGGTGCAGTTCGACTGGCGAGAGATCACGCAAGAGGCGCTGGCGAGAAACCTCAGCCTGCGGCGGCAAAAGTGGCGCATCAAGCAGCGTGAATTGGAATTGATCGCGGCCAAGAACCTGCTCTTGCCCCGCTTGGACCTCAACGGCACGTACCGCTGGATGGGATTGGGCGACACGCTGCTCGGCACCCGACCCGACGTGTTCTCGCCGCAGAATCCGCTGGGTCTGACCGGATCGAGCGCCCTGCAAACACTAGCCAGCGGCCAGTTCCAGGAATGGCAATTGGGGGCCCAGATGACCATGACACTGGGCTTTCGCCGGGAGTTTACCCAAGTGCGGCACTACCAATTGCAACTGGCCAAGGAGCGCGCCAAGCTGCAAGACCTGGAGCTTGAAATCTCGCACCAATTGGCCGACGCCGTGCGGCAGTTGGAATACAACTACATTCTGACTCAGACGAACTTCAACCGCACGCTGGCGGCCGACACACAGGTGGACGCCGTCCAGGCCGCGTTCGATGCCGAGACCGTCACGCTCGATCTACTCTTGGAAGCCCAGCGCCGCCGAGCAGAATCCCAAGCCACCTTCTTCCGCACGCTGTTGGACTATCAGCGGGCGATCATCGGCGTTCACTTTCGCAAGGGCTCACTGCTGGAATACAACAACGTGTACTTGCAGGAAGGCCCCTGGCCGGCCAAGGCCAAGTTCGACGCCCATCGCCTGGCTCGTCAACGCGGTGCCGGCCACTACATCAACTATGGGTTTACTCGTCCAAGCGTCGTCAGCCAGGGAGCCATCCGGCAAATCGGGACCTTGGAAAACGATGCGGCGGGCGGCACCGACGGCCGTACCGAAGGCACACAATCGCAGGCTGCGCCGCAAGCCGAGCAGGCCCCCGAGTACCAGTCCGTTCCGCAGTCTGAGGAAGTTGTACCGGACACAAGCCCGGAAGGGCTGCCCGACCCCTTCGCCGTCAAGGGTCGCGGACGCGTCCTCACTTCACGCGATCGCAATTTCCAGTGGGGCGCGTTGGGACTGGCCGGCAGTGAGGCCGAATCAGACAACGATACGACGGCCGAAGCTGCTGGCGAGATGAGCGCGCGGCAAACCGGCGGCGACGTCGATGCCACCCTATCGATTGCCGAGCGACGCTCAACGCTTCGCTCGGGCGCGACGTCGCGTTCAAAGCCCAACCCTCGCGATGGGTCCGTACAAAGCGCGAATCACACGCAATGGAAGCCGGCGCCCAAAGACGAATGATCCGCCACGGTTGATTCGATCCGTGGGGAATTCGGGTCTGACTCAAGCCGGTAAAGGCCCCAGAGCCGGCGCGCCGTCCCCCAGGACATCCTCCTTCGCGTCGAACCGACGCACCGTACAACCGAGCCGGGCGAATTGCCCGCGGCGCGCGGCGCAAGTACAATTCGCCGCGACGCTGGTGGAGACGCTATGTTCTTCTCGTTCGACGGTTTGGACGGGGTTGGTAAGTCGACGCAGATCGACCTCTTTGCCGACTGGCTGCGCGCAGCCGGGCACGACGTGGTCTGTTGTCAGGATCCCGGCAGCACGCCGCTGGGCGAGGCCGTCCGCGAGCTGTTGCTCGGCCGCCGGGCGCCGATTGGCCGAACGAGCGAAATGCTTTTGTTCATGGCGGCCCGCGCTCAACTGGTCGAGGAATTCATCCGCCCGGCGCTTGCGCAGTCCAAGACCGTCGTGTCGGATCGATACCTGCTGGCCAACGTCGTCTATCAGGGTCACGCCGGCGGCCTCGACGTGGAAACGATCTGGCGAATCGGGCACGTGGCCACGGGTGGACTGGTACCGGACGCGGTCTTTGTGCTCGACATGCCGCCTGAAGCCGCAGCCCAACGCATGACGCGGCCGCTGGATCACATGGAACGACAGGGCGATGCGTACCAGACGCGGCTGCGCGATGGGTTCTTGGCCGAAGCCGCCAAAGATCCAAAACGGATCAAGGTGATCGACGCCGCGCGCGCGATCGACGCCGTGCAGGCCGACATCCGCGCGGCGGCCCAGGCGGTTCTCAAGGGGAAGTGACGATCATGGCCTGGCAAGACATCGAAGGACACGACGCGATTGCCGACCGGTTTCGCAGTGCCTTGCGCCGCGGCCGGTTGGCCAGCACGTTTCTGTTTGTCGGGCCTGCGGGCGTCGGCAAGCGGACGTTTGCCGAAAAGCTCGCACAAGCGCTCTTGTGCTCGCAAGTGCCCGCCGAAGATTTGGCGCCCTGCGGCACGTGCGACGCGTGCGTTCAAGTTCTGGCGCATACGCATCCCGACTTGTACATCATCGAAAAGCCGGCGGACAAAAGCTCGATCCCGCTGTCGCTGTTCATCGGCGACGATAATCGACGCATGCGCGAGGGCTTGTGCCATGACATTGCGCTCAAGCCGTTCATGGGCGGGCGTAAGGTGGCGATCATCGACGACGCCGATCACCTGGGCGAGGAAAGTGCCAACTGTCTGCTAAAGACGCTGGAGGAGCCGCCGCCGCGCTCGGTGCTGATTCTCATCGGCACGAGTGCCGAGGCCCAGTTGCCGACCATCCGCTCGCGCTCGCAAACGATCCGCTTTGGCCCGCTGGCCGGCCCGACGGTCGCTGAGATACTCCTGGCGCGGGGATTGGCGACCGATGAATCGCAGGCCCGGCGCCTGGCGGAGTTTGCCGGCGGAAGCCTCGTTCGAGCGCAGGAGCTGGCCGATGACGGCCTGTGGACGTTTCGGGGCGAACTGCTGGCCAAATTGGCCGAACAGCAACTGCCCAGCGTCTCGCTAGGGCATGAGGTGTGCGCCTTTGTCGACGCCGCAGGCAAGGAGGCGCCGGCCCGTCGAACTCGCGCCCGTCAGGTCGTCGGCTTCGTGCTCGACTTCCACCGCCAACTGCTCCGCGACCAGATCAGCCTGGAGCCCCAGGGGGATCGCGACTTGCTCGCCGCCGTGGTTCGTGCCGCTGCCACATCCACTCGCCGCGACGCCGACACGTCGCTGGCGTGCATCGACCGCTCGCTCGACACACTTGCACACATCGACCGCAACGCCCACTTGACGACCTTGCTGGAATGCTGGTTGGACGACCTGGCGCGGATCGAGCAGTCGGGCGCGCCGGTCGCCAGTTACGGACGCTAGCCGCCGCGAGTCTCGCCCTGGATCGTCAGCACCAGCTTTCGCCCGCTCGCGCGGTTGCGATGCTCGCACAGATAGATTCCCTGCCACGTGCCCAGCAGAAGCTCTCCGTCGCGGATCGGAACCGACACCGACGAGCCGAGCATCGCAGCCTTGACGTGGGCCGGCATGTCGTCGGGCCCCTCAATGGTATGGCGATAGTCGAAGTCCTCACGCGCAATCGCGTTGAAAGACGCTTCCAGATCGAGCGGCACGTCGGAGTCGGCGTTTTCGTTGATGGTTACCGACGCACTCGTGTGCTGAATGAACACGTGCAGCAGGCCGACTTCGATCCGCGCGAGCTCGTGAAGCGCCTCGACGACGTGCGAGGTGATCAAGTGAAAACCGCGGCGATATGGGGACAAAACGAGCGTGTATTGATACCAGGCCATGCGCAGCCAACCCATCAAAATTTCGTCACGCGATCTGGTTATTCGCTCCTGCGCTTGGCGCGATCGCGGCACCCAAGTGCAGAAATAGCGGTGTGTTGCGAACCTTCGATGCGGCGGTTTGTCTTTTTTTCTGGAGGGCCGTCAATAGCAAAAGGGGGCCAAATACTTGACATTTCGGTGCTGATCATGATAATCGATGGTTTACGCGGAGAGTAGATTTCCCCCCGATTCGGATTATCGATTTTCCCACCCTGTCCGAATTGAACAGAGTTTGTTCAGCGTCAGGTCAGAGCCGTTGCCAGGACGATGCAGCGGCCGCCACGTGCGTCTGCCAAACGTGATGGAGTAATGGATATTGGTGGAGTCTGATCGGGACACTTCAAATTGACTTAGTAACCTGACGGTTCAGAGGCGGTGTTTTTTTCTTTTGTGGAGGTATTGTTTCGATGCGGCAGATGCGGAATGTGTTTGAAGCGATTTTGAAGTATGGCCATGACGAGGATTTCAGTCCGCACGCGGACCAGGAATTCAGCCCGACCGAAGCGCCGGCCGGCTCGAGAGAAAAGCTCGACGTGTTGGCCGAGCGCGTGGCACGCGGTGAGCCTTTGTGGCACCCCGAGGATCGCCCGGATTACAGCGGGCTGACCGGCGCCGTGCGTCCGCGCGAATAAGGCGCTTGCGACAACCCCCAAAGTCTCAGGACAAGACACACCGTCGCCTGGGAGTGAGCGAGCCGACGCTGTATCGCTGGGGGAGGGCAGTGCAAGCGCTCGGGCGCGCCGCGACGGCCGACGAAGTCAGCGAGGTCGTGGTGGCCATGGCCTCGGCCAATCAGTTGTACGGCTACAAGTGGATCGCCATCATGTGTCGTCGGGGCAGCCGGTGAGCCAAGTCGCTCACAAAATCAGTCCCCGCAATTCCACTTGAGCTGCGCGTCAAGACAATCCCAGCGGGGCCAAGCGCGGTCCGTGCCCCTACGCGGACCGTCAAAGGTAGTCCAAAGACAGCTCCGGCCACCATTCCTCGGAGGTGGCCAATGCGGTAGCCGTCGCGATCAGGTTCGTATCCCGGAAAACGGTCTCGCCAGTCGGCGGCGGCGGCAAAACACGTTTGCCGTTTCTCAAAGGATTGTCGTGCAACGAAATGCCATTGTTCGTCGCGTTCGACGACACCAAGGGCGCTCCTCCAGAGATGACTTGCTGTTCCGGCAAGGAGTACACAACCTGTAAATTGGCTGTTGCCGCTGGTGTTGGTGAAGGCTCTGGAGTACCCATGATTTTGGCGCCACTGATGGTATAGGGGCCCGACTCGCCGGTGATGGAATAGGCGCCACTCGAGGCGTTGGTAGCGATAATCACCAGTTCGCCATGGAAGGGCTGCTTGACGCTGGCGACGTTTTTCGACAAGCCGCCCGATATCAGAATCTGCCGCGGGTAGTTGGGATTGCTGACGTTGTTTGAGCTGTAAAACTTGCTCGGCTGGTTGGGATCAATCGCGGAGAACGGAATGTCCTTGTAGACAATGTCATTGACACCTGAGCCTCCGGCATACAGGTACCGTACAAATCCCTGGACTTCATTGACGGCGAGGATCGGTCGCGTGCCGCGTCCGTCGATCCCGTACAACGGATCCCACTGGCCGTTGGGCCGCCGGACCAAGAGGGCCATTTGCGGGGTGGCCGGGCTGTTGGAGTCGTAGCCAGTTTTAACCGCGGCGTAGATCGTGCCGTCGGACGTCGTATGGATGTTCACATGGTCGTCGCCTAGGCCCTCGCCTACGTTGTCGTACGCCGATTGCCACCCAGGCGCTTCGTCGGCCGAAAAGACCGTCGGAGCGGTTCCATCGACGTGGTAGCGGAAGCCAAACCGCCGCGTTACATGGTTCGACCACAGCACGCCGATCTTGCCGTCGAAAGCAACCAGCCCCGAGAGTTCCGGTTGCGCCGTCGTCATTCCGGTGTCCAGCGTGATGGGCGCACTCCAAGACGTGTACGGCGCGTCGGCGTAGCGTACCTCGATCGTGGAGGACGTATCGGAGGCGACCCACATGCGTCCCGTCGTGTCGACGTCGATCGTCGCCGAGTCAGAGCCGCTGGAAAGGGGCACCGAAGCCAAGGGGGTCGACGGGCTGACCAGTGGCACGAGTTGGTAAGTATTGTTGGAAAACGACAGCTTGGCCAGTTTCGACGATGTGCCCTTGTCCAACAACACGTAGGTGATGTCGCCGTTGCCAATCGGCTTTACGTCG
>CAZUPX010000078.1:0-1521 GCA_964622155.1 uncultured Planctomycetaceae bacterium
GAAGCCGCTGCCGGCGCGGTCTTTTCCACGTTCTTCATCGGCGCCTATGTGCTGGCGCGCGCGGGTGAAAAGCTTTCAAGGCTACTCGTAAGCATGTCGCGCCGCCGATCGAGGTGATCGGACCTGCGTGCGTGATCGTTCAGCGAAGACATAGACAATCGTGTCCATTGAGCAGGTTGCCAACCATGCCCAACGCCTCACCCGATCGACCGGACGAGCATGAATACGCGCCCGGTTTTGGCAACTACATCCGCCTCGTTCCCGATGGCGACATTCTGCAAACCTTGGAACAGCAGCTCGGGGAAATGCTCGCGCTATTAGGCTCGCTCAGCGAAGCGCAGTCGCTGGCCCTGCACGCGCCCTACACCTGGACGCTGAAGCAAGTTGTTGGGCACATGACCGACTGCGAACGAATATTTGGCTATCGCGCGCTGCGGCTGGCACGCAACGACAACACGCCGCTGCCAGGTTTCGACGAGAATCACTACATGCGATTCGTCGACTTCAACGCCTGGCCGATGCCGGAGCTGCTCGAAGAATTCGCCTTCGTGCGCCGGTCGCACCTGCATCTATTCCGGCACTTCACGCCCGAAGCCTGGCTATGGCGCGGCACGGTCATCGACCACCCGGCCACGGCAAGGGCACTGGCGTACGCAATGGCCGGTCATGCGAAGCATCATTTGGACATTGTGCGGAAGCGACTGGGAGCATGACATCGACGTGGCAAGCGCGGCGCCGCGTGCGTCTTACCCAACCAATTCTTCCAGCGCGCAGGCAAACGCACCGTAAATCCCCTCGCTGAAGAGCACGAACCGCACGTGCTCCAACTGCGGATCCTGTTCCAGGAACGTCTTGGTGGTGGCCAACGCGACACGGCTGGCCTGATCGACCGGGTAGCCGTAGACACCGCAGCTCAGAGCCGGCGCGGCCAGCATCCGGCAACCGTGCTCGGAAGCCAACTCAAACGAACGGCGGTATCCTCCAGCGAGCAATTGGGCCTCGCCCGACTGGCCGCCGCGCCACACCGGTCCCACCGCGTGAATGACATATCGCGCCGACAGATTACCCGCACTGGTGATGACCGCCGAACCGGTCGGGCAGCCCTGGGGGTAGCGGAGGTCGGTTTCGGCCTTGATGCTCGGCCCCCCGTGGCGATGAATGGCGCCGTCGACGCCCCCTCCACCCGCCAAACGGCTATTGGCGGCATTGATGATGGCATCGACCTGCTGCTCAGTGATGTCCCCCTGCGCGATCTCCAGAACACGGCCGTGAATCGAGACTTGCATCGGCGGACTCCTCGAATCACTCTCTAGCTGGTGTTCGACGTTGCGTCGCTCGTGGGACTCGACGTTCTATTGAATTTGAATCCGAATAATTTACCAGTCGAGTAGGAGAGGGGCAGCACTTGCTGCCGCCTCTCCCCTCATCAAACCGGACGGGCGGATTTCCCGCATCCGGCTTACCCGAAAACTTTCAGTCGCAAGCGTGCACAGGGAATCTCCGCATACGTTATAAGGCTTG
>CAZUPX010000079.1:0-4439 GCA_964622155.1 uncultured Planctomycetaceae bacterium
GCGGGCACGAACTTTGCCGGCAACGGTGCCAGCGGTTTGTTGGCTCATTTCAAGGGCCACATGTACATGTCCCACTCGGGTGGCATTGGACCGTCCATCGACCCGATGTCGCAAGCTCCAGGTTTTGGTGCGCATTACCAAGACGCGACAGGCAGCGGAGCCCCGCCATGGGCCATGGGGTCGTACATTCCTGGTGTCATCGGCACGACGCCGACCACCGGTGGTCCCATCCCAGGATACCCGGTGACGCCCGCGTTTGAACCGGGTAACTATGGAATTTCAGTGCCTGCGATTGGCGCGCATGTTCGTCAATACAACTTGTCCATCGGACCAACGCCTCTGCTCGGCGCCGATGGCCCCATGCCGCTGGTGGGTACGGCAGGTCCGACTGGGTTCTATGCGATGGCCACTCAAATCTGGGGTATGCTCAGTGGCTACCAGGCTCTCGTGTCCGGACTTGGCGGTAGTTTCGATGACTTGTCCACTGTCTTCAGTGGTGCTCCGTTCCCGGTGCCTCTGAGCGGCGACTTCGACGCCAGAGTTGTCACGCTGGTTGCCAACGCCGGCAGCCCGGTATATACGCCGGGAGCTGGGGTTGCGAGCTGGGACGGCGCGACCTTGACGATCCCCGTCAGTGGTTCCGTGAGGTACACCATCGACGACGGTGACACTCCGTTGGATTTCTCTGATGACATCGACGATACCCGGGTTTTGTCCGGGATGTTGGTGTATCACCCGTACGTGCCCGAACCGTCGAGCATGATACTGGCGGGTTGCGGCGTGGTTGGACTTCTGGGCGCCGCGTGGCGCTCTCGGAAGCGACGTCCACTCGCGGCTTGAGCGATCGGTTGCCTAAGTTTGATATAAAAAAAACCTGACGATACAAAGAGCACTAAGCTCGCCACCCACTCCGAGCCGCCGATAAGATATCGGCGGCTCGGTTCATTTCTATAGGGAGCAGAGGTCAGGGGCTGGAGGACAAATGACGCGCGAGAGTCCCAATGAACTCTTTCAGCATGGCGGCTGTCTACTGTCCCTTCACTCCTTTCTCTGCTGCGTTGCAGGTATCGCGGCCCCCAACCTACTGCTAAACAGCATTATGCAAGTGCTGTCGCGGTGTTGGAGCGGCTGTTATTCCCCTTGAGTCTTGTGGGCCGTAGGCCCAACCTGCATCAGCCAGGGGCATCGCCCCTGGACTTGGCGTTCCAAGAAACGATCTGAAAGCCCCAACGGGGCGCCCTCAGAGCGCCCCGTTGGGGCTTTAACCGCACGTTGATTACCCTCTCCAGGGGCTGCGCCCCTGGCTATTGCAGGTCGCCGCGTTGCGGCTGCACTCGGACACCAAGAATCCGTCGCTATCACTTGCATAATGCTGTAAAGCGATTGCAGTCGTGGGACGGACGATCTGCGATGAGACCCCGTTCCGCTCTCGCGAGACGCCTTCCCCAAAAGAAAACGCTTGATACCACTCTCAGTGAGGTTATACTCAGCGCGAAGTGAGGGTCGCCGAACGCGATCTTTTATGGGGGCTCGCCAATGAAACTGATCAAGAATCGTGGCAGCACGCCATGCGATCGGCGTTTAGATCGCGGAAAGGTGGCAATCGCTGCTGCGGCAGCACTCTGCATCTTTGCCACCACGACAGCTCAGGCCGGCATCGTGGACTTACTGTTGGACGAGGACTTAAGTTCACTGTCGTACGCAGGCTCGAGCGTTTCTATTCCCGCCGGCTACGGCGTAGTCGTAAGCTTGCCGTACACCGCCGACACTAACTATGCGCCCAACGGTGCCAGCGGTTTGTTGGCTCATTACAAGGGCCACATGTACATGGACCATACCATGGGCGCGTTCATCAAGCCCTTGGCGACTGGTGCGGGTTACCAAATCGCGACAGGAAGCGGAGCCCCGCCATGGGCCCTGGGGTCGTACATTCCTGGTGTCATCGGCACGACGCCGACCACCGGTGGTCCAATCCCAGGATATCCGGTGACGCCCGCGTTTGAGCCGGGTAACTATGGGATTACGGTGCCAGCAGTGGGCGCGCATGCCCGTATCTACGACTTGACCATCGGACCGACGCCTTTGCTCGGCGCCGCTGGCCCCATGCCGTTCGTCGGTGGTACCGGCTATGCGATTGCCCCGCAAATCTGGGGTCTGCTTAGCGGCTACCAGGCCCTGGTGTCCGGGCTCGGCAGTGGTTTCACGGCATTGGGAACCGCCTTCAGTGGTGCTCCCTTCCCGTTACCCCTGAGCGGCACGTTCGACGCCAGAATGGATGTCCTGGTTCCCAGCGGCGGCGTCCCGTCGTATACGCCGGGAGCTGGTATTGCGACCTGGGACGGCTTCACATTGACGATCCCCGTCAGTGGTACCGTAAAGTACACCCTCGACGACTATGGCACTCCGGCGGATTTCTCCGACGACATCGACGATATCCGGATTCTTTCCGGAATGTTGGTGTATCACCCGTACGTGCCCGAACCGTCGAGCATGGTCCTGGCGGGTTGCGGCGTGGTTGGACTTCTCGGCTGCGCTTGGCGCTCTCGGAAGCGACGGCCACTCGCGGCTTGACTGATCGGTTGCCGAAGTTTGATTAAGAAAAACCTGACGATATAAAAGAGCACTAAGCTCGCCACCCACTCCGAGCCGCCGATAAGATATCGGCGGCTCGGTTCATTTGTATAGGGGCCAGAGGCCAGGGGCTGGGGACTAGAGACGAAGAAGAGCATGTCTGTGTGTCCAGCGTGTGGTTCATCGGCTCCTCGTCCTCGTTCCTAGTCCCCAGCCCCTGACCCCTGGCCCCTGACGCCCTCCTCTGCCGCCGTGCGACGAAAGTACTGCGGCACGAGGTCGAACGCGCTCGTTCGCGCGCCCTCGGAAAACAGACGCCAGCCCAAGCTTCCCACCGCCGCGGCCGTCGGCGACCACAACGTCCGATCGAGCGCCGCGACTCCGCTCGGCAAGCGGTCGACGATTCGCTCCAGTCCAGGGCCGGTCACGACCGCGCCACGTTCGAGTCCGGCAAGCCAGCGCGCGGCGTCGACGATCGTGGTTGCTGCGCGCTCGACCAGTTGCCGGTCGCTGTTCCGCTCGAAGTCGCCCGCGAACAGTTCGCCGCGCTCGGCGTTCAGGACTACGGAGCACCGCGCCACCTCGGCCGGCACGCGCGAGGCGATGGCCGCCAGCGTCGGCACGCCAACGACCTGACAACCGATCGCGTAGGCAAACGTCTTGGCCGTGGTCACGCCGATGCGCAAGCCCGTGAACGATCCCGGCCCGCTGGCCACGGCCACCAACTCAATCTGCTGCGGCGACCAGCCGACGCGCGCGAGAAGTTCGCCCATGGCCGGCGCCAGCGTCTGCGCCGAGCGCCGGGCGACGTCGAGCTGTGCCTCGGAAAGCACTCGGTCGTCTTCGAGCAGGGCAACCGACCCCGTGCGGTCGACCGTTTCAATGGCCAGGAGTTTCATCAAGCTAGGGATCGGGGGCCAGGGGCTGGGGCTAGTGGAAGAAGGAAGACATCAGTGCTCGAACCGCATCTACTTCCTACGAACTTCGCGCGGTTGTTTCGGGCCGTGTTGATTCGTTATACTCTCGTGCAGTTCCCCTGACAGCAAGGTCGGTTGCCTGGGTGCGGCAGCAAATCCTGGCACGTAGCTGAATTCGCAAGAATTCAGGCGCACCCTAACTGAAGTCTTGCGACTTCAGCTACAGCCGGCATTAAGCCTTGCCGCACCCAATTGCCTTGACCGAGGAGGTTCGATGGCCGCCAGCGCGAAATTCGCATCGCACGGCTTGGCCCATTGGCGCGGTGCCACCTCGAATCCCATGCTGCCGCCGGCGGGCGATTTGATTCGGGTCGGCTCGCGGCGCTGGTTTTTGCAGACGGGTCTGGCGGGTCTTGGCGGCTTGAGCCTGGCCGGACTGGCCGGCGGTTCGGCCAGCGCGGCGACGTCTGACTCGGCAGACAAGAAGGCGGTCATTTTGTTCTGGCTGTCGGGCGGACCCAGTCACATCGACATGTGGGACCCCAAGCCGCAAGCGCCCGCCGAGATACGCGGCCCCTATCGGGCCATCTCGACCGTTGTGCCGGGCATTCAGGTGTGCGAACACCTGCCGCTGACGGCCCGCGTCATGGATAAGCTGACCATCATCCGCAGCGTCGATTGCTCGGCCAGCAACCATACGCCGGTCACGATGCAGGCCGGCAACGCGCTGGCCCGGCGAACCGACGATGGCAACGACGGGGGCGGATATCCGTCGATGGGCTCGATCGCCGCCAGGTTTCGCGGGCCCAACGTGAGCGCGCACCACGGACAGGGCTTGGGCGCGTGGCGAGCGCGAGCAGTTCTATTTCTGGCGGGAGAGTTATTGCTGGAACTGGCGACGACGGGCGCGGCGGGTGGCTTTGGCGTCGGCACGGTAACGAGTTTCCTCGA
>CAZUPX010000080.1:0-3973 GCA_964622155.1 uncultured Planctomycetaceae bacterium
GTGTTCCCATTGACGCTCAAGTCGCCCCAGCCCTGATCGTCACTAAGAATGACGACCACATTGGGCCGCTCGGCGGCGTGCGCGGTGGCCGAATGCCAGGTGACGGCTGCAACGAGCGCGATGAGAAGGGTGCGGATAGACAAACGCATGGGGACTCACTTGCGCCGGACTTCCGGTTTGTTTTCCGCCGGAAACACGTGCGACAGCTCCGATTTCACCCCAGTGCGTTGCGGGTCGTTGGCCAGGTTGGTCCATTCGTATGGATCGGACGCCTCATCGTACAGCTCTTCGCCACCGTCGGCATAGCGAATGTAACGCCAACCCTCTGAGCGCACCGCATGGTTGCCGCGACCATAGGTCGTTAGCGCCGGCCGGTCCCACGCGGCCTGCGGGTCGGCAAGTAGCTTGCGGATGCTCGTGCCTTGGACGTGGCTGGGCGTCTCGATGCCGCACAGTTCGCACAGCGTGGGGTAGATGCTCATGAAGTCGACGGTTCGTTCGCAGCGCGTGCCCGCTTTCGTCACGCCCGGCACGATCCAGATGAGCGGAGCGCGCGTTGCCTCTTCCCACAGGGCGAACTTTCGCCAGTGATGCTTTTCGCCCAGGTGCCAGCCGTGGTCGCCCCACAGAACGACGATCGTGCGGTCGCGCTGGGGCGAGCGATCCAGAGCGTCGACGAGTAGGCCAACCTCGGCATCGCAAAACGAGATGGCGGCCAGGTAGGCGCGGATGGCTTGCTTCCAGATCCCGGCCTTGACCACCTTTTCGTGCTCCTTCGGCCTGCCCATCTCAATTGCTTCTGTTGGCAAGTCTGCCAGGTCGTCTTCGCGATACGGCGGCAGCTCGATACTTTCGAGCGGGTGCATGTCGTAATACTTTCGCGGCACGTTCCAAGGCATGTGCGGCTTATGCAAGCCAATCGCAAGAAACAACGGCTTGTTGTGCTTGGCTTCCAGTTGGGCAATGCCGTAGTCGACACTTTGGTGGTCGGCCCAATGGTCTTCCGACGCGTCGACCGGGCCGAACTCGGCAATCGGGCCGGCCGAGAGCGGCTCGCTTGAGCGCGGACCTCCCTTGGGATGCTTGAACTCGTCCCACTCGCTGTCGCGCTCGTAGGCTCCGTGATAAATCTTGCCCGATCCACACACGTGGTAGCCGGCCTTGCGAAACGTGCTGATCAAGGTCAGCTCCGGCGAGACCACGGTGCGCCAATCGTTGCCGTTGTTGTAGATGCCGCTGGTGGCGGGCCGCAGCCCTGTCAAAAGGGCCGCCCGCGACGGGTTGCAAACCGGCGCGGCGCAATAGGCATGTGCGAACGTGACGCCCTTTGCCGCCAGCGCGTCGATGTTTGGCGTGCGAGTTTGCTTGTTTCGTCCTAAATGGCCGACCCAATGGTTCAAGTCGTCGATGGCGATGAACAGCACGTTCGGCCGGCTAGCAGAATGCTGGGGCCTGTCTTGGGCGCAGGCAAAGGGCGATCCGCAGGCGCCAACAAGCATGGCAAGGACGGCAAACGCGTGATGTAGCGTCATCGTGCAGGTTTCCGTGTCACTAGGGCGCGCCTGACGGCGCGGCTTTGCCGAAATGCCGATCCGCAAAATCGAGATAGCGCAGCCAGTCATAGTCGGTCAGCGCATGCTTGCCGACGCGAATGTGGTAACCGATTGTGTCGCCGACTGCCTTTCCGATAGGCGGAAGGTCGGTTGTCTGAAGCCCGGCGCTGCCGAGCAGGCGATACACCGGGTCCGCGCCAACGGCCGCGAGAAATTCGCCGCGCGGATCGGCCCAACGATCATCCACTGCGCTGGCAATGTAGACCGGTCGCGGCGCGATCAAGGCGATCAACTCGTGCTGGTCGAAAGGCAACTGATCTTCGCCTCCGGCGTACTTCGTGAAATTCTCGCAAAACCAGTGCGGGAAGCGGCGCGTGATGGCCTCCACCGTTTCACCAAAGTTTCGTCGGCTGAGTGCCGCGCCGCCGCAGCCCGAGTTGTTCGAGATCACTAGAGCGAAGCGCTCGTCTTGCGCGCCGGCCCACAGGGCCGTCTTGCCCATCCGCGAGTGGCCGATAACCGCGATGCGACGCGCGTCGATGGCCTCGTCCGTTTCGAAGTAGTCAAGCGCCCGGCTCAATCCCCAGGCCCAGACCGAGATGGCACCGGGCCCTTCCGGACCTGGCGGACCCGAGCGTTGGGGGTCGAGGTGCGCAAGCGCTCCCTCGCGAAATCGCTGGCTGTCGTCAGGACAGAAATCCTTGGCGTCGAGCGTGCCGATCGCATAGCCGCGCTTAAGAATCACTTCCAACAGCCTGTTGCCCGGCAGGCTCTCGCTGACCACTTCGGTCAGCAGTTTTCCGGGCACCGGTTCATCGGACGACGAGTCGAACAGGTGCATGCCAACGAACGCCGGCACCGGCGTCGTCGCTTTGGCCGGCACGATCAAGGTCAGCTTGATTCCATTCCAGGCAGATGTTGCGCCGGGAATCTCGATTCGGATGCGCTTGCGGATCGCTTTGCCGTCCATGCCCGCCGGCGTGTCGACGGTCACGTGAAAACGGAGACCCTCGACGTTTGGCAGCGGCCGACCGTAGACCTGCGATCGAAACAGTTCCAGGACCTCTGGTCGGCGTTGCTCCTTCCATACGTTGGCGCTAGTGACCGCGGTGCCGTCGCGCATCACGAGCGGGTCGGGCAGAATGTAGGCGTTCACCTTGGCTTCGTCATAATTGACCGGCTCCTCGGCCCGGCATGGAGCAGGGAGGCCGGCGATCGCCGCAACACAGGCGAATGCCATGGCCGTGCGAAGTCGTTTGCTCATCGAAATATTGCCTCTTGAAATGTCACGCAAGCGACTCGGATGTTTTGGCAACATTGTAACAACCCTGTGTAGCCGAAGCGCCTAATCGGCAGATCGGCCACGTTGCCCGGCCAAGAACGCTGGGTTTACGGGGGTCGTGCAAGGCATCATAATCCGCGTGTCTGACTGCGATTCTATTCAGGGAGATGCACCGTGAAGCAATTCGTAGTGCTGGCCGGGCTGACGGCGACGTTGTGGGGAATCGCGACGGGCCGGGTTGACGCCGCGGAGCCAACCGCCAAGGCTGATCAGAAGGCCGCCGCCCGGGCGTATGGTGAGTGGCGCATCCGTGTGCGGCCTGACAAGGGGCGCGAGTATGCGCAGTTGATCGAAACCAAGGGCCTGCCTTTGTTCCGCGAAGCGGGCGGCCGGATGGTCGGCTGGTGGACGACTCTGGTCGGCGACCTGTACGAGCACTTCACGATCTGGGAATACGACGACATGACGGACTTCGAACGGGCCGGCGCATTCCTGGGCAAAGACAAGCGGTTCGCCGAATTTGTGGCCCTGCGCGATCCGCTGCTGACGGGCGAGGAGAGTCGATTCGTGGTGCTGACGGACTTTGCCATCGCACCGGCCCTGCCCGAGCCGGCCAAGGTCGTGGTTCATGAGATTCACCGCGTGCCGCTGGCGCGGCAAGGCGCGTACCTGAAGTTCATGCAGACCGACGGCTTGAGCCTTTTGAAACGCAACGGCTTTCGGCCCGTGGGCCCGTGGGTCGTGGGTGTTGGACGCTGGAGCGAGATCACGTACCTGTTCTGCTTTGAGAGTCTGCACCAGCGAGAGGATTTGATCGCGGCGTTCTCGAAGACGCCCGAGGCTCGAAAGTACATCGAAGTCGTCAGCGGGTTGGTTGAAGAAGTCACCACCCGGATACTCCTGCCTGCTCCGTTCGCCAATCGACTGGCAGCCATTGGCAAAACGCAATGAACACCTGCGGAGAGTTGTCAATGTGGAGGTCGCCTACTATGAAGCTCTCTTGTTCGCTGTTGGTGGCAACTGTGATATGTACATTGCCGGCGCCGCTTGCCGAAGCCGCTTTTCCGCACCAGCAACAACTCACGCTCGGCGTCGAGGTGGTCCGCGGCCTTTCGTCCGAGATCGGTCAGATCGAGGA
>CAZUPX010000081.1:0-12202 GCA_964622155.1 uncultured Planctomycetaceae bacterium
CGGAAGTCTCCGAGTTGTGTTGGATTCTGCTGACCGGCGCGCCGATGGGATTGCTCGAACGGTGCCACGCCTACAAGGACAAGAAGGCCAAGGGACTGCCGGCCGAAGCGGGCCTGTTCACGTATCCGGTGCTGATGGCGGCCGACATCCTGGCCTACGATTCCGATACGGTGCCGGTGGGCGAAGACCAACAGCAACACGTTGAAGTCTGCCGCGACCTGGCGGCCAGCTTCAACCATCATTTTGGCGAAACGTTTGTGATGCCCAAGGCCAAAATTCTGGACACTTCGGCCCGCGTACCGGGCACCGACGGCGAGAAAATGTCCAAGAGCTACGACAACACGCTGGAGATTTTTGACGATCCCAAGATACAGCGCAAGAAAATCATGCGGATCACGACCGATTCGCGCCCGATGGACCAACCGAAAGACCCACTGGCCGATCATTTATTTCAGCTCTTTTCATTCGTGGCGACTGCCGAGGAGCGCGAGTCGATGGCGGCCCTCTATCGGCGTGGCGGGTTCGGCTATGGCGACGTGAAAAAGGCTCTGGCCGACGCCGCCGAGCGATTTTTCGTCGAGCCGCGCGCCCGCCGTGAACAGTGGGCGAGCGACCCCAAGCGAGTTCGCGAGATCCTGGCCGACGGCGCCAACCGCGCCCGCAAAAAAGCTGGAGAAGTCCTCGCTCGTGCGAAGAAGGCCTGCGGGCTGATTGCGTGAACGTGCGCGCAATTGAGCTGTTAGCAATGAATGGTGAATTGCGCGAGTTGCCAAACTGCATCGAAGATCATGCCGCGCGAAGTTCAGCTAACCACGAGCGAGCGATACCTGATCTGGCTCGTCGCGCAAGTAGCGCTCGTTGCAGGCATCGCCTGGGTGGCCTTCCAGGTGCAACAGGACCAGATCGCACCAGCCGTTATCTTTCCCATCGCCATTGGGACCGCGGTGGGTCTTGGCGGACTGGCGATTTCGCGCGCGGCGGCCGTGCGGCGCCGATGGCTCATGTGCGTGGCGGCGGTCGTCTCGGGCTTGCTGGTCGTCGTCGCACAAGACTACATTGGCCATAGACACCGGTTGAGCGTGTACGCCGACGAAGTCCAACGGCAACCGATAGTGGCCGAAGCACTCGCCGGCGACCAGGCAGTCAAGACGCGTTTCACACAGTACCTGATCCGAAAGATAAGCGGCGAGCCCGTGTGGTGGACCTTGGATGCGTTGCTCACCAGTGGAGCGGCCCTGGCGGTTGTCGCTTGGCGCGTCCGTAGGCAGCTCGCTTGACGTACTTGTCAGGCCAAGGCCTGAACTACTCAGGAAAGGCCCATGTCACAGATCATCGGCATTGGAACCGACATCATCGAGTGCCTGCGAATCGCGCAGATGATCGAGCGGCACGGCGAGTTGTTCATCACCCGGGTCTACACGCAACACGAAATTCAGTACTGCCAAAGCCGCAAGCTGGCCACGCAACACTTCGCCGGCCGCTGGGCCGCCAAGGAAGCAGTGCTCAAGGCTCTTGGCACCGGCTGGCGGCGCGGTATCAGTTGGCGCGACGTGGAGATTCGCAACCAACCCGGTGGCGGCCCGACGGTGGCCTTGCGAGGCGGGGCGCGCGACGTCGTCGAGGAGTTGGGTATCACCGAGATGCTGGTCAGCATCTCCCACTGTCGCAGCCACGCCACGGCGTATGCCCTGGCGCAGGGGCCGGATAAGACGGAATAGCTGGCCTGGCTGACCGGCGGCCTCGTCAGCCCTTTTTCGCCGCCACCGTCTTGCGGCGGGGCGCCTTCTTCTTCGCGCTCTTGCGAAGCGGCTTTTCGAGATGGGGTTTGGGCTGGCCGTTGTCGGTCGTTCGACCCAGAGGCTCTCGACGGGCAGCAGGCGCCTTGCGGCGCGAGGCGGCTTTGGGAGCACTCTTGCGGCGGGCCACCTTCTTCGACGGACCCATCGCGGCGCGAGCGGCAAGCAATTCCAAGGCTTGCTCTTTGGTTAACGTTTCCGGATCGGCGTCCTTGGGAAGCGAGGCGTTGGTCACGCCGTCGTTCAGATAAAGACCATAGCGGCCCTCCAGCAATTGGATCTTCTGGCGGGTCACGGGCGACTCTTCAAAGACCTTCAGCGGCTCCTTCGGCGCGCCAAAGCCGCGCCGCGCGGCCTTCGGCTGAGCCAACAACTCGAGTGCCTTCTCGAGCGTCACCGTGATCGGCGAAAAGTCGGCCGGCAGGCTCCGCGTCTCGTCGCCGCACTTCACGTACGGGCCGAAACGACCGTTGTGCGCGACCACGTTCTGTTCGTTTTGGGGATTTGGGCCCAACTCTCGCGGCAGCGACAATAGTTGCAGCGCCACCTCGAGCGTCACGTCCTCGGGCCGCATGCCTTTGAGCAACGAGGCATTCTTTGGCTTCTCTTCGTCTTCCGGAGTGCCGCGCTGAACGTACGGTCCAAAGCGGCCGACTTTGAGAAACACAGGCTTGCGCGTCTCGGGACAGTAGCCCAGCGGCTCGTCGCTTTGGGCGGCCTGAGCCAGCATTTCCAAGGCGACGTCGATCTTGAGCTCGTCGGGCGGGATATCGCCTCGCAGGCTTGCTCGTCGCTCGCCCTGCTCCAGGAATGGCCCGTACCTGCCGACGCGAACGAAAATCGGCTCGGCCCCCTCAGGCTTGCCGATCAGAATCCGTCCGATGTCTCGAGCGTCGATCTCTTCCGTCTTGTTGGCCAAGAGTTGCTTCAGCCCGGCTTTGCCGTTGCCGAAATAGAATCCCCGCAGATAGGCGACGTGGCCGCTCTCGCCGCGGCTGATCGCATCCAAGTCGTCTTCCATCTGAGCGGTGAACTTGTAATCCACCAGATTCGGCAGATGTTCGCTCAAAAGCTGCGACACCGCGAAGGCAACCCACGTGGGCACCAGGGCATTGCCCTTTTTGAAGACATACTCGCGGGCCAGAATCGTGTCGATGATCGCCGCGTACGTGCTGGGCCGGCCGATGCCCATTTCTTCCAGGGCTCGCGTCAGCGCGGCTTCGCTGTAACGCGCGGGGGGCTGCGTCGTGTGGCTCTTGCAGTCCATGCCCGCGCACTCCAGCGCTTCATTGACCGTGACACTGGGGAGCACGGTGTCTTGCTCGGCCAGCTCGGCCTGCGGATCGTCGCTGCCTTCGACGTACGCTCGCAAATAGCCGGCAAAGTCGATGGTCTTGCCGCCGACCTCGAACACCGCTCCGTCGCCTTCGAGCGTGATCGTGATGCGTCGGCCCTGCGCGTCGGCCATTTGGCTGGCCACGGTCCGCTTCCAGATCAAGTCGTACAGGCGGAACTCATCGGCATTCAGCTCGCCGCGCAATTGCTCCGGAAAATCGAACGGGTGGCCGGCGGGCCGAATGGCTTCGTGGGCCTCCTGGGCATTCTTGACTTTGGTCTGATAGAGTCGCGGCTCGTCGGGGAGAAACTCGCGGCCGTACTGCGACAACACCAACTCGCGCGCCGCCTCGACCGCCACCTTGGCCAGCGTGGTCGAATCGGTACGCATGTAAGTGATGTGGCCGTTTTCGTAAAGGCTCTGCGCGACTTGCATCGCTCGACGGGCCGTGAATCCAAGCTTGCGGTTGGCTTCTTGCTGCAACGTGCTGGTGGTGAACGGCGGCGCCGGACGCCAGGTGAACGGCTTGTCTTCCAGGTCGGTGACGCGGAAGTTGGCCTTCGTAATGCGCTCGGCCAGTTGCGCGGCCGCCGGCTCGTCCAAAAGCAAAAATGCGGCATCCTTGAGCTTGCCTGTGGCCGGATCAAAATCCTTGCCGGCCGGTATCTTGCGGCCGTCGAGTGACACCAGCTCAGCTTGGAAACGTTGGCCGCCAATTTTGGCGAACGTGCCGAGCAGGTCCCAATAGGTAGCCGAAACGAACGCCATGCGCTGGCGCTCCCGTTCGACGATCAGCCGCACCGCCACGCTTTGCACGCGGCCGGCCGAAAGCTTTGGACGCACCTTGCGCCACAGCAGCGGCGACACTTCATAACCGTAGAGTCGATCGATGATTCGCCGGGCTTCCTGCGCTCTGACCAGATCGTCATTGATAGAGCGCGTGTTTGCCAGCGCTTCTTCGATCGCCTCTTTCGTAATCTCGTGAAACACCAGCCGACGCACCGGCACTTTCGGCTTCAGCAGCTCGTGCAGATGCCAACTGATGGCTTCGCCTTCGCGGTCTTCGTCCGTCGCCAGATACAGCTCGTCCGCGACCTTGAGCAGGCCCTTGAGCTTGCGGACCTGGGCAGTCTTGCCGGGCGGAATGATATAGACCGGGTCGAAGTCGTGATTGACGTTGACGCCCAGGTAGGCCCAGTCCTCACCCTTGAATTCAGCCGGAATCTGCTTGGCCCCCTGCGGCAGATCGCGCACGTGGCCAATGCTGGCCTCGACGGTATAACCGCGGCCCAAGAGCTTGCTGATCGTGCGAGCCTTGGCCGGCGATTCCACGATCACCAGGGCGTTGTTTTTTCGAGTTGAGGTCCGTTTGGCCATGTTCACCACTGCGAAAACTGGGATGTCTAGATAATCTCTAGTTCTTGCTTGTTCTAGCTCCGTCGAAAACCCAGGAAATTCTTCGGCGTGACCCAGAATCGTTCGGTCCTGAACGATTAAGCGGGCACCACCCACCTCACAAACCGCACGATCCATCTTCTGCATTCAATACGCCGACAGGTCCGGCGCGAGCCACGAATCTTCGCAGAATTGTGCGAAAGCGCAATGGCAATTGGAGTTTGCGCCAATCGGCGTTGCCCCTAAATGAGGGGGCCACCGGGTCTCTCGTTGGCATTTCATTAATACTACGCCTAGCCGGCTGTCAAGGTTGTATTTCCAGCCAAGCGCTCGCCAACGCCTCCTGGACCGCAGCCACAGGGCCGCCTCAAGTGGCCGCCACATGACACCATTCGAGCCGTTCTGAGGGCCTGCGGACGTCCCTCCGGCGTGGAAAAACATTCGCCGCCGCCACAGTCAACCAATTGAGCGAATTCTGCCTCGCGTCGTCAAAAACGCCCTTGACGATCAACTGTATTAGGACTATTAGTACAGTCAGCATGGAATTCTCGATCAACCCCACGACCGGCGTTCCGATCTATCAGCAACTCGCCGACCAGATCTGCGCAGGGATTGCTCGCGGCCGGTTGCGGCCCGATGGCAGATTACCCTCGGTCCGCGAGATGTCGCAAAACCTGGTGGTGAATCCCAACACCGTGGCCCGCGCTTATACGGAGTTGGAACGCGAAGGCGTGTTGTATACGCGGCCGGGACTTGGCGTATTCGTGGCCGCGGCGCGGCAGCCGCTGCCGCTCAAAGAGCGCCGCGAGCGATTGGTGAGCATTCTGGATCGGGTGCTTATCGACGCGGCGCGATTCGGCTTTACGGCGCCCGAGTTATTTGAATTGGTGCAAGAGCGCGTGCGGCAGTTTCAGTGGAACGAGGCGGCGCGGACTTCATAGTTGTCGGGGCCGGAAACGAGACTGAGGCAAGGATTCAACACCATGAACGATGCGATTGTCATCGAACGCATGACGAAGTATTACGGTTCGCGGCGCGTCGTGGACGGAGTCGAGTTGCGAGTTCCCGAGGGCTGCGTGTATGGCCTGATGGGTCGCAACGGCGCTGGGAAATCCACGCTCATCAAGATGCTGCTGGGCATGGTGCAGCCCGATGCTGGCCGCGCGACCCTGCTGGGGGTCGACTCGCGCGAGCTCGACCCAGCCACTCGCGCGCGGATCGCCTACCTGGCCGAGGGTCACCCGCTGTACCGCTGGATGAGCGTCGGCGAGGCGATTCGATTCACCCGCGGCTTCTACACCCACTGGAACGAACGTTTTCTGAGCGAGATCCTCGACCACTTCGGCATCTCGTGGCGCGACAAATTCGGCCGACTCTCCAATGGCCAGCGGGCTCAGGTTTCACTCGCACTGGCACTAGCCCCGGACCCCGAGCTGTTGATTCTTGACGACCCAACGCTGGCGATCGACGCGGTCGTGCGGCGCGAGTTCATGGAGTCGATGATTCACCTCATTCAGCGTACGGGCCGCACGATCATTTTCAGCTCGCATTTCCTAGGCGACGTCGAGCGCGTTGCCGACCGGGTGGGCGTGATGGTCGACGGCGTGCTGCGCGTCGATTGTCCCACCGACCGATTCAAGGCGTCGCTGCGGCGCGTCGTGCTCGAATTCCTGGGCTCGGTACCAGAGTTTCCCGCCTGCCGGGGGCTGGTCAGCCAGCGGCAGATGGGCGGCAAACTGGAAGCGATCATCGTCGACTACGACGCCTCACACGAGGCGCTGGCCGAATCGCTGGGGGCAGTACACGTCGAGGTGTTGGAAATGAATCTTGAGGACGCGTTTATCGCCTATACCCGCGGCGAAATGCGGCCCTTGCCGAGCATCGAGCGGGAGGCGGTGCCATGCTGAACCCCTTGTTTCGCAAAGAGCTGCGAGAACTGTTGCCGTTGGTACTCGTCGGCATCGTGGCCCAACTTTACTTTGTCGGCACAGCCATGGGAATGCGGCTGGGACCGTTGGGTGGGAACAATTCCATGGGCGCGATCCCCTTCATCAGCGAAGAGACTTCCGGTTGGTTCTTCTACGTTGCCGGAACACTGGCACTGGCACTGGGGCTGTGGCAGACGTTGCTTGAGAGTACGCGCGGCACGTTTCAGTTTCTGCTTCACCGCCCCATGTCCCGCGAGAAGATCCTGGGAACGAAGTTGTTGGTCGGTGGGGCCGCGTGTCTCGCGATCGCCGTCCTGCCGGTTGCCGTGTATTCGCTGTGGGCGGCGACGCCCGGCACGCACGCCAGCCCCTTTGAGTGGTCGATGACCGCCTGGGCGTGGAACTTGTGCGTCGAGATGCCGCTTGTGTACTTGGGCGCGTTTCTGAGTGGGTTGCGGCCGGCGCGATGGTTAGGCAGCCGGTTTTTGCCACTGGCGGCGGCCGTGTTCGTGCTGGCCGCGTGTCAGGTTCTCTCGGCGTGGTGGTGGGTGACGCTGCCCGCCTCGGTGGTTGTCGCCGCATGCTTTGTATGGGTCATTCTCGATGTCGGCCGTCGGCGCGATTTCTCGTGAAGCGAGGTTTTCATGAACAAGAACATGAACAAGAGCATGAGCAAGACGTCGCTACGGACTTTGGCGCCGTCGATCGCGTTGGCCACGATCCTCGCCGCCGGCGCATCGCTGGTCTGGATAGTATCATTCGGTTGGTGCTTTAGCGTCGTGACGCAACTGATTGCGCAGCAGGAACCCAGCGAACAATTGACGTTCACCCAGGACGGACAACCGCTCGTACAATCGACCACCTTCTCTCCAAGCTACGCGACCGTCTACCGCACGCTCAATGGCGAGCCAATCACCAATCTTGACAAGTATGAATTGCAAAGCGGCAGCTCCTGGTTGGCCGGACCTCATACCGCGACGGGCGATCGATCGACCTGGACTTCTCGCATCATCGGATTTGTCGAGCCGGGCGGCGTACCGCACTATTGGTACCTGATCAACGATGGCGAACCTCAAGGACACGCGTATCTGCAAGGGTTCGACATTCCCACGAAGCGTCCGATCGGCTACTTGGGCCAGACTGGTTTTCACGCCGCCCCGCCAGAGCCCGCGGAACAGTTCGAGATTGAGACCCGATTGATCAACTTTGGACTGACAGCCGGCGAGTGGGGCACCAACGCACAAGAACCCCAGGGGCGACCAAGTGGAACGCGCCCCGCGCTATTCATGGTATCGAAACAATCGCTGTTCCGCCTGGACCTGCGGCATCGTTCGATCGCGAAACTAGACGTCGGCGGCAATGTGATGGCGGTCGGCAATATCGAGGAGCTCGTGCCTGTGCCCGGGGAGCCCCGCGCGCTGGAAAAACCTCGCGTTGCCGTTCGGCTGCCCGAACGCGTTGCCGTGGTGAATGACGCCGGCAAATCCATCCGTTCGATCGAACTACCGGAGGCCGTGCGAAACCGGAATCTGGCTGTCTACTTGACGACGGGGCCGGAGTCGATCGTCGTCGCCTTGGCCGACCGGCACCACGCGTTGACGGAGATTTTTTGGCTCGGTCCCAACAGTCAGGTCGCACGCCACGAGCAGGCGCTACTCCGCGGCGGCTTTTTCGACTACGGCGGCATGGAACCGGCCTGGCAGGTCGCTGCGGCGTTTCCCGTCCCCGTGGTAGCCGCGGTCGCATACACGGTAGTACAGCCGCAGATGGGCGTTTCCAACGGGCGATTTGCGGACTCTCGCTCGGCCGTAGCGGCGTCGTGGGCTGCAGCGTGGCCATTCTATTTGACACTTTGTATCCTCTCGGCAGTGCTGGCGGCCGTGTGCTACCGGCATCACGTGCGCTATGCACAGCGCGGCGCGATGGCCTGGGCTCTCTTCGTATTGCTCACCGGCCCGGCGGGATTGATCGGCTATTGGTTGCATCGCAATTGGCCAGTGCTTGACGTCTGCCGCGACTGTGGGGCCACGGTGCCGCGCGATCGCGAATTTTGTGCTACATGCAGAACCGAGTTTCTCGCACCCACGCCGCGCGGCATTGAGATCTTCGCTTAAGCGTTGCGCGCTCATCGCGATAACTTGCGGCGGCTGTTGGGGTTGCATTTGCAGGCCAGACTCCTACAATTCAACCCCGTCGCCCAGGCATTCGACGCCGCGAGTGAATTGCCGTTGCCGCGCCCACGTGCTGGTACGCCTGCCGCGCGGTCTAGCGCACTCATGAGGAACCCATTCCGTGGCCAGTCCATTTGCCGTATTTCGCAGGAATCAAAAGGTCATGCTGGCCATCGTCGGGATCGGCGCGATCCTGGCTTTTGTCGTCGGCGATCCGCTGATGCAACTGATGGGCCGCCGGTCGCAGCGGGACCAGAATCCGGTGGTCGTGGAAACGAAGTACGGAAAGCTCAAAGAGAGCGACCTGCACGCGATGCGATCGTCTCGCGAGCTGGTCGAGCTCTTCCTGCAGCGCGTTTCCGCCGAGACGATTTCGAGTCAGGTCCGCAACAACGCACTCGATTCGCGATTGGCCGACATGATGATGCAGCGCTGGTACGAAACCTGGAAGCAGCAGTTGATGGGGCGTTCGAGCCCTGCCCCCGAGGCGGCCATCGTCGAGACCCTGGTTCTCTCGAAAAAAGCGCAGCAAATGGGGATCGTTGTCAGCGACCGCGCGATCAACGATTTCATCAAACAAGTCAGCGACGACTCGCTGACCAGCGAGGCGCTCGAACGGATCATCAGCACCTTGCAGAGCGGCCGGCGCGTGAGTGCTGTGCGGCTGTTCGAAGCGATCCGCACGGAGATGTTGGCTTCGAAGGTAAGCGAGCTGTTTGCGCAGAGCTTGCGCGACGTCCCCCCGGCGCAGCGCTTCGACTACTTCTGCCGGTTGAACCGTCGGGCCAAAGTTGAGTTCGCGCCGCTGGCAGTCGCGGAGTTCGTGGCGCAGGTCAACGATCCCAACCCGGCCGATTTGCAAGCGTTCTTCGACAAGTACAAGGACCGCTACGCCGACCCTGCTTCACCAGAGCCGGGCTTCAAGGAGCCGAAGCGCGCCACGTTCCAATACTTCAAGGCGGACTTTGCCAAGTTCAAGGACGAATTTGGCCCAAAGGTCAGCGATGCGGAGATCGCCGACTACTACGAGAAACAAAAAGAGCAGTTTCGCGCCACCGAGTTGCCTCCGGAGCAACCGACCGACAAGCCGGCCGAGGAGCCCGCGGCTGACGACGCTTCAAAAACTCCCGACGCCCCAAAACCTGAGGAAGGCAAGCCCGAGGAGAAAAAAACCGAGCCGGCGCCGGTCGAGCCAACGAAACCGGACGCCTCGCCCGAGAAGCCTGCCGCCGACAAACCACCTGAAGATACTTCGCCAGAAAGCAAATCGTCCGAGTCTCGGCGCTTGCCCAGCGTCCGTCTCGTCAGTGTGCTACTTGCCGACGACGCCCAAGACGAGCCCGCTGTTACCGGGGGCGATGAGAAGGCCGAACCGGCCGACAAGCCAGCCGTTGAAGGGCCGTCGCTCGACTCCAAGGACGATTCAACCTCGGGTGAGGATCAGCCCAAGGGCGAGGGGGCCGCTGAGGCGGACAAGCCTGCCGACCAGCCCGTCACCGACGCAGCCGAGAAAAAGGACGATGCGACCGCCCAGACCAAACCGGAGCCGCCAAAATACGAACCGCTTGAAAAAGTCAAAGACCAGATTCGCACAAGTATCGCGGCGCGCAAGGCGAGCGAACGGATCGGCGAGATCTTTGACGAGCTGACGGCCGAAATGCGGCGTTATGCCGACGAGGTCGATGCGTACAACGCCCGCAAGGGAACGGATCCGAATGCCGCGCCCCCGAAGCCGTTTCCCTTTGCGGAGTTGGCCAAAAAGTATGGCATCGAGGCCAAGGAGCTTTCGCAGGTAACGGCCGAGGAAGCAGCCGCCGAAGACCTGGGACAACTCCAGCAGCGCGTGCGCGATCCGCGCTCGCCGATCGGCATGCGTTCCGAGCCGTTCACGGGTTTCGCCTTCAGTGACAATTTTCCCACCTACCGGACCGACGTTTTGCAGGACAACGACGGCAACGGCTACTTGTTCTGGAAGACGGAGGAGAAGGCGGCGTTTGTTCCGTCACTGGACGACGTGCGCGACAAGGTCGTGCGGGCTTGGAAGATGATCAAGGCCCGCGAGCTGGCGCGCAAGAGTGCTGCCGAGTACGCCGTTCAAGCTCGCACGGGCGGCAAGCCGTTTAAGGAGGCTTTTGCCAACCGGCCGAACCTTGAAGTGACCGAAACGGACTGGTTTAGCTGGATGACAATGGGCAACGTGCCCTTGGACCCCAACGGCAATCGGCCTCGGCTGAGCACCATCGAAGGCGTCGAGCACGCCGGCGATGCGTTTATGGCGGACGTGTTCAATCTCTCGCCGGGCGAGGTCTCGGTGACCACGAACGAGCCGCAGAACACGGTCTACATCGTGCGACTGGCCGAATTCGAGAAGCCGATCGACGAGTTGCGGCAGGATTTTGCCAGCGAGCGGCGCCCACTGTACATGGCGGTGGCAATGCCCGATCAGCGGCGAATCTACGACGCCTGGCTCAAGGACGTCGAGAAGGACGCAGGTGTTCACTGGCTGCGCGAAGCCGATACCGCGCGGCGCAGCCGTCCTGTCGACGAGGAGCCCGAAGGCGACGCCGGCTACTGAGAGGTCTTAGCGCCCTCACAAATGCAGGCGAAGTCCGTCTACAACCAATGCCGGAGCAGCACTGATGAGTCTCTTCAAGCTCGCTCCATGGATATCCAAGCGGCAGATCAGCCGAGTCGAGCCACGCCGCAACAACCCGAGGCGCTGGAAGCCCGCACCAGGGGGAAAAGGGACGCAGCTCAATTCTCGGCCCCGCAAGTGAAAAAACGAGCTGCGTCCCCTTTTCCTCTTCCCTTTTCCTCTTCGCGCAGCTTGGCCAGGTAGCGCCTGAGGGGTTGCAGGCCGGCACGGATGGCTTTGAGTTGCAGCGGGCTCAGGTCGTCGGAATGCATGCCTGCAATCTAGACGACCGGGGCGGCGCCAAAGCAGGGCAATCGCTTTGGCCCTTTGCGACTGTCCTGCGGTGTCGTTCGAGGTTTGCAAATCGGCCGTCAAATACTTGACAAGTTTGCGAGCGCGCATGTACACTCTCGCACTGCCACCTTTGGCGGTATCACGCCCATCAAAAAGGAGAACGCTAATGCAGAACTTAAAAGCCAGATTGTTCGCGGCGCTCGCAATATCGACCGCGCTTATTAGTTCGTCTGCTTGTGCAGTTGTGATCGGGTTCGATACACTCGGCGCGGGCACTTACGTCACCAACCAGTTTCCCGAGGCCACATTCTCGTCGGTCGCTGGCCAGAGCAACGAAGTTAGAGACGACTACAACTTTGGAGCTCCGTCGTTTCCCAACTACATTTGCACCGCAGACACTGGGGGGAGCCTGAACTGTGTCAATCCGGTATTCGTTGACTTCACCAACCCAGTTGACAATTTGACCTTTCAGGCACTCGGGGACGACTATGCCGGCGTTCAGGCAAAGGTGGACGTCTACGTAAGCGGCATCCTCTCAGGGACCGTTCCAATTGCGGTTGACGGTATCTTCAGCACGAATTTGACGGTTGATCTCACCGCGTTCCCGAATGTCACACGCATCGAGATCTATGATGTCACCGATGGTG
>CAZUPX010000082.1:0-2105 GCA_964622155.1 uncultured Planctomycetaceae bacterium
CGACGTAAAGCCGATTGGCAACGGCGACATCACCTACGTGTTGTTGGACAAGGGCACATCGTCGAAACTGGCCAAGCTGTCGTTTTCCAACAATACTTACCAACTCGTGCCACTGGTCAGCCCGTCGACCCCCTTGGCTTCCGTGCCGTTGTCCAGCGGCTCGGACTCGGCGACGATCGACGTCGACACGACGGGGCGCATGTGGGTCGCCAGCGGCGCGTCCGCCACGGTCGAGGTACGCTACGCCGACGCGCCGTACACGTCTTGGAGTGCGCCTATCACGCTGGACGCCGGAATGGTGTCGCAACGGGAACTCTCGGGGCTCGTTGCTTTCGACGGCAAGATCGGCGTGCTGTGGTCGAACCATGAAACGCGGCGGTTTGGCTTTCGCTACCACGTCGATGGAACCGCTCCGACGGTCTTTTCGGCCGACGAATCGCCTGGGTGGCAATCGGCGTACGACAACGTAGGCGAGGGCGTAGGCGACGACCATGTGAACATCCATGCGACGTCCGACGGCACGATCTATGCCGCGGTTAAAACTGGCTACGACAACAACAGCCCGGCCACCCCGGAAATGGCCCTCTTGGTCCGGCGGCCCAACGGCCAGTGGGATCCGTTGTACGGGATCGACGGAAACGGCACGCGACCGATCCTGGCCCTCGACGAAGTCGAGGGATTTGTACGGTACATCTATTCCGGAGGCACGGGTGTCAATGACATTGTCTACAAGGACATTCCGTTCTCCGCGATTGATCCCAACCAGCCGAGCAAGTTTTACAGCTCAAACAACGTCAGCAATCCCAACTACCCGCGGCAGATTCTGATCTCGGGCGGCTTGTCGAAAAACCCCGCCAGCGTCAAGCAGCCCTTCCATGGCGAACTGGTGATTGTCGCTACGAACGTCTCGAGTGGCGCCTATTCTACTAGCGGTGGGTCGGGCCCCTATACCATCACCGGCGCGAAGATGGTTGACGTGCCGACGTCCGGTGCAAACCAGCCGCCGGTCAACTCCGTGCCTGGGACGCAGACCATGTTGGAGGACGCTACCCGCGTCTTCTCCAGCGGCAACGGCAACGCGATCTCCATGTCCGATCCCGATGCGGGCAGTGGCAACCTGCGCATCACACTGACCATCACCGGCGGCACGGTGACGATGGGAACGACGAATTTGATTGTCACCGGAAACGGCACTTCGTCGGTGGTCGCGACGGGCTCGATCGCCAACTTGAACGCTGGTCTTAACGGGACCGTATTTACGCCCACGACCAACCTCAACGGCACGGGGGCGGCGACGATTCAAGTGCTCACCGACGACCTCGGAAACACCGGCTCCGGCGGCAACCGTACCGACACCGATACCATCTCAATTAATATTGCGGCGGTGAACGATGCTCCCTCGTTCACCGCTGGCGGCAATCAGTCGGTGCTGGAAGATGCCGGCCCACGGACGGTGACAAACTGGGCCACGGCGATGATAGCCGGCCCGGCGAACGAAGCCGGCCAGGCTTTGAACTTCATCGTCAGCAATAACAATAACGGGCTGTTTTTGGTGCAGCCGACGATTGCCGCCGACGGCACGCTGAGCTATACGCCCGCGTCGAATGCCAACGGCACGGCGACCGTCAGCGTGGCGCTGCACGACAACGGCGGCACGGCCAACGGGGGAGTCGATACCTCGCCGACACAGACCTTCACGATCGGCGTGAGCGCGGTGAACGACGCCCCCTCGTTCACCTCTGGCGGCAATCAGACGGTGCTGGAAGATGCCGGCCCACAGACGGCGATCAACTGGGCCACGGCCATTGCAGCCGGCCCGCCGGACGAAGCCGGCCAGGCTTTGAACTTTATCGTCAGTAATAACAATAACGGGCTGTTCTCAGTGCAGCCGGTGATTGCCGCCGACGGCACGCTGAGCTACACGCCAGCGTCGAATGCCAACGGCACGGCGACCGTCAGCGTGTCGCTGCACGACAACGGCGGCACGGCCAACGGGGGAGTCGATACCTCGCCGACGCAAACCTTCACGATCGGCGTGAGCGCGGTCAACGACGCCCCCTCGTTCACCGCTGGCGGCAATCAGACGGTGATGGGAGATGCCGGCC
>CAZUPX010000083.1:0-2001 GCA_964622155.1 uncultured Planctomycetaceae bacterium
CTTCGGCAGTCATCTCGGGCTTACCCAACTGTTTCAAGCACCAGGCCAGACCCTTGGCGCATTCCAAGAATCCCTGGTTGGCCGGTAATCGATATGGCAGCGGCCCATGACTGCCAGCCCGCTCGAGCGCTAGGGTTCCAAGTCGATAACCGTAGCCAAAATGTCCACGCGCTAGCGAAAGATCGTTTTCACCCATCGCGATCTCGCCCAACAGCCGGTGAGCTTCCAAGCAATCGCTGCAACCCTGCAACAGCCAGCGACACTCGTCCACGGCCACGTCCACTTCGCCAGCGTCGAGCATCTTGCGAACTTCATCCAGGTCTTCGGCGCGATCGCGAGCGCAACGCGGATGCACCAATTCCCACGCGTCCTGGCCGGGAACTTTGCGAGCGCGCAACGTCGTGCCCGCCGAGGGTGCGGGCGTGCCCTTTTTCCCGGAGGTCAATTCGGACCGTGATTTTTTGCGTCTCGACGGCTTGGCTGACAATTCCCAACCTCGCTCAGTCAACAATTCACTCGCGTCGGTAGCAGCCTAGTACATCATCGTTCGATAGTCCATCGGCGCAACACATACCGACAGATCGCGCCGATCCACGGACGGCAGTCGCTGGGCTTACAAGGCACTTGATGACTCATGCCTCAAGGTTCTAGAATCCGATCACCGGCAATGTGCATGGCCCATCGGAATCTGGTCGCAGGACACGGATGTCGACAAAATCGCCGCCAACCGCCGAGATCGACTTGAAGTGGAAGCGATCGCTCAATCGGCGGCTGCTCTCCTGGTTTCGCCGGCACCAGCGCGACCTGCCCTGGCGACAATCTCGCGACCCGTACGCGATTTGGGTCAGCGAGATTATGCTGCAGCAGACACAGGTGGCCACGGTCATCCCATTTTTCAACCGCTTCATGGAAGCGTTTCCCGATCCGACAACACTGGCCGAGGCCGACGAGCGCGACGTCCTGCGGTTGTGGGAGGGGCTGGGTTACTACCGCCGGGCCCGCCAACTGCACCGCGCGGCGGCGATCATCGTCGAACGCCACGCCGGAAAGTTTCCACGTGATTTAGACTCCGTGCGCCAACTGCCTGGCATTGGCCGTTACACGGCCGGCGCCATCGCGTCAATCGCCTATGATCTCCCGGCCCCGATCCTGGAAGCCAACACGGTGCGGCTGCTCAGTCGACTGGTGGCTTTCGACGGTGATCCTGCTGGCGCCGAGGGCCGGCGGTTTCTTTGGCACGTGGCCGAGTCGGTGCTTCCGCGCGACAACTGCGGATCGTTCAATCAGGCGCTCATGGAACTGGGCAGTCTGGTGTGTACTCCCCAATCGCCCGCCTGCGATCGCTGTCCACTGAGCGAACTTTGCCAGGCACGAAAGCTCGGCCGGCAGGAGCATATCCCCGCGATGCGCCGCAAACGGCCGACCGAGGCGGTGCGCGAAGCGGCAGTCGTCGTGCGGCGCAACGGGCGTGTGCTCTTGCGCCAGCGACCGACGGGCGAACGCTGGGCGGGCTTGTGGGACTTTCTGCGCTTTGCACTCTCGAATCGACGCGGCCGCGCTCTGGAACAGGAGCTGTGCCAGAATGTCCGCGACCAATCCGGCCTGACGATCGATGGCCTCCGGCACCTGGCCACGCTCAAACATGGCGTGACACGGTTTCGCATCACACTCGACTGCTACGCGGCCGACTCAGGTGGTGCAGAAAGACGCCCGGCCAGCGGCACGTGGCGCTGGGTTCGTCCGGCCGAATTGACAAACTTTCCGCTGAGCGTCACCGGACGCAAACTGAGCCGGCTGCTGGTTGTCACGAAAAAGCCATAGCGTTTTCGTGAACCGAACTGAACCACGCCTGCGGTTCAGCACAGCCGACTACGAAGCCGGACTGGCCGCGTCCTCAGGCACGATCGACAGTCCTCCCGAAGCCCGCAGCTCGATTCTGTATTTCTTGCCCGGCTGCAGCCGGATCGACGGAGCCTCACCGTGGGCGGCTCGCACGCCGGC
>CAZUPX010000084.1:0-9703 GCA_964622155.1 uncultured Planctomycetaceae bacterium
CAGTACCTCGACACGAAGGGCAAACTCAAACTCGTCCGCACCGATCCTGCCTGGATCGATTCGCAGGGCCTGAAGAGCCGCGGCCGCGATTGCCTGGCCAGCATGGGTATCTACCTGTTCAACCGCGAGGCGCTGGTCAAGCTGTTGACCAAGACCGACTATCACGACTTCGGCAAGGAGATATTTCCGGCCGCCACGAGGACGCACCACGTGCGGACGTTTCTGTTCGATGGCTACTGGGAAGACATCGGCACGATCCGCTCGTTCTTCGATGCCAACCTGGCGCTGGCGGCCGCTACTCGGCCGTTCGAGCTGGCTTCGGCGACGGCGCCGATCTATACCCGCTCCAGGTTCTTGCCCCCCTCGCGATTGGACGGCGCGACGGTTCGCCACAGCCTGATCAGCGACGGCTGCACCGTCGGCGATGGAAGCCTGATCGAAAACAGCGTGATCGGGCTGCGCTGTCAAATCGGCCGCGGCGTGACGATTCGCAATTCGATCCTACTGGGGAGCGACGAGTATGACACCGTCGAGGAAGCCCGAGCGGCGGTGGCGGCCGGCTGGCCACCGTTGGGTATCGGCGAGCGGACCACGATCGAAGGCGCGATCATCGACAAGAACTGCCGCATCGGCCGCGACGTGCGGATCGCCAACGACCGCCACGTCGATTCCAGCGACGAAACGTCCGAAGCGGTGATCCGCGACGGAATCCTGTGCGTGCAGAAAGGCGCGATCCTGCCGGACGGATGGCGGATGTAGCGTTGCGGATCCCCTCGGCGGTTGACATTCGCTTGAGGACGCGTTAAACTAGTCTAAGACTAGTCTAGCAAGGAGCCCTCAAAATGACGCTACAAGAAAGCAATGTCTTCGGTGCCTATGACGCCAAGACACACTTCTCCGAACTGCTCGAACGAGTCGAGTCCGGCCAGGAGGTTACGATCACCAAGCACGGGACACCCGTGGCCCGGCTCGTACCAGTCAAAAAGAAGTATACGCGTGAGGAGCGCCGCGCGGCGATCGAGCGGATTGAGAAGTTGGGGGAAGGCTTGAGTCTCGGCGGACTGAAAATACGGGACCTGATAAACGAGGGCCGTCGATGAGCGCAACGTTCGTCATTGATTCGTCAGTGGCGATGACTTGGCTCTTCAAGGATGAGCGGACAGTCAAAACCAAGCAGCTTCTTCGCCGACTTGACACCGAGACAGCTCTCGTGCCCGCCTGGTGGTTTCTGGAACTAACAAACGTTCTTGCCCTGGCGGAGCGCCGGGGCAGAATCACCACGGCCGAAACAGCGGAGTTTGTCCTCGAGCTGTCGAAAGTCAACATCGAGATCGACTCAGAGTCGCCCGACCGTGCCTTCGAGCACATCTTGCCGTTATGTCGGACTCATCAACTGACGAGCTATGACGCCATGTACCTGGACCTGGCAGTCCGATGCCAACTGCCACTGACATCTCTCGACGAGCCCCTCCGCAAAGCAGCGAAGAAATTAGGCGTCAAGTTGCTGGGCCGATGAGTCATTCGCGACGGTCTGTCAGAAGCCCCGATGATGTCAACGGCACCCCTCGTTGATGAGGTCGCGGATTTTCAGGCCACCGAGAGATAGCCCTTTCGATAACTTCCTCCAGCGCTCAATCGCGGCCCGCCGCTCTTCGCGTGACTTGGGCTTCTTCGCGGGCGATTTTTGGTCCGCGGGTTTTTCAGGTTCGCTCATCGCAGCCGCCATCCGAGCAAGTCCCAGCGTCCAAAATCGGTCAATCCACAATCTGCGACGCGTACCGCTCGGCCTGGTCGCCGGTCAGCACTTCCAGGGCCTGTTGCAGATCGATTTCGTGGCCACCGGCCTGCGCGACGAGATAGCGGGACAGGAAGTCCATGGTCTCGTCGATCTTGTCGGCTTGCAGGACCAGCAGGTCGCCGGCGCGCGTGTGACGCAGGGCAAATTCGATGGCTCGAATATTGCCCTGAAAGTCTTGCACTTCCTGGACGCGACGGCTGGCGACCAGACCTTCGCGGAACAGGCCCATGATCTCGCCCTGAGCGCGGCCGCGCAGATAGTGGTCCTCGTAGAGCAACACCCGGTCAAAGGCGTCGCCGAGCAACTCTCCCTGGCGGACCATGTCGCAATCGCGACGGTCGCCGGCCGCCGAATAGACGATCGTGCGGCGCTTATGGGGGAACTGCTCGATCGCTCCGATCAGTGCCTGCAGCGCCGAGACGTTGTGGCCATAGTCGACCACCACCGTAGCGCCGGCGACTTCCAGCAAATTGAACCGGCCCGGCACGTTTTCCAGGTCGCTGGCAAACGACTGTAGAGCGGCACGCATGACGTCGCGCGGGACGCCCAGGGCCCAGGCAGCGGCCGCCGAGGCCAACGTGTTTTCGACCTGGAAGGGTATCCGACCGCCGTGCGTCAGTGGCACGTCGGCCAGCGCCACCAGTGGAGTTTCTGTTTCGCCCTCGGCGAGGATCACGGTGCCGTGTCGCACGAAGGTCGCGCGGCCGCCGGCGCGGCGATGGGCCGCGATCACCGGATCGTCGCCGTTTTGGGCGAAGAAAATGACCGGAGCTTTGCACTCGGCGGCCATCGAGGCCACCAGTGGGTCGGCGGCGTTAAGTACGGCGGCCCCGGTCGGTGCGACGGCGTCGACGATCGTGCGCTTCACGACCGCCAGCCGCTCAAGCGTTTCAATGTCGGAGATGCCCAGGTGGTCCCCTTCGCCGATGTTGGTGACCACGGCCACGTCGCAGCGGTCGAAGCCGAGTCCTGCCCGCAAGATGCCGCCGCGAGCGGTCTCCAGCACGGCCGCCTCGACCATGGGATTCAAGAGCACGCACTGCGCGCTCAGGGGTCCGCTGCAGTCGCCGGCTTCGATGCGGCGATTATCGATGAAGATGCCATCGGTGCAAGTCATGCCCACCTTGCGACCCTGCGAGCGGACGACGTGAGCGATGAATCGCGTGGTGGTCGTCTTGCCGTTGACGCCGGTGACAGCCACGATCGGGATGCGGCCGTTGTCGTCGTCGTCAAACAGGCTGTCGACGATTGCCTGGCCGACGGCTCGCGGGCGTCCCGACGAGGGTTGCAAGTGCATTCTCAGTCCCGGCCCGGCGTTGACCTCGACGATCACGCCGTTTTGCTCCTCCAGCGGAACGGAGATGTCGGTGGTCACGATGTCCACTCCGGCGATGTCCAGGCCGACCATGCGCGCCGCATCGACCGCGCGGGCCGCGACCTCGGGATGCACCCGATCCGTCACGTCGGCCGCCGTGCCGCCGGTGCTCAGGTTCGCATTGCGACGGCACAGCACGCGGGTGCCGGCCGGCGGCACCGAGTCGGGCGTAAAGCCTTGCTCCGACAGCGTCGTCAGGCCGATCTGATCGAGCTTGATGGTGGTTAACACGGTGGCGTGATCGTCGCTGCGGCGCGGATCGCGGTTGACCTCGTCGACCAGTTGACAAATCGTCGAATGGCCGTCGCCCGACACTTGGGCCGGCTCGCGGCGCGCAGCGGCAATCATTTCGCCGCCGATCACCAGAATGCGATAGTCGCAGCCGGGTGCGAATTTCTCGACCACGATGTGCGAGCTTTCCTCGCTCGCCGCGGCATACGCCGCCAGCACTTGCTCGCGCGAGCAAAGATTCGTAGTCACGCCGCGGCCCTGGTTGCCGAACTGTGGCTTGACCACCACCGGCACGCCGATTTCGCCGGCCGCTTCCCACGCGTCATCGGCACTGGTGACCGCGCGGCCCGAGGGGACCGGCACACCCACCTGTCGCAACAGCGAACGGGTTAGCTCTTTGTCTTGAGCGATCGACTCGGCAATGGCGCTGGTGCGCTCGGTCTCAGCAGTACAGATGCGCTTGGCACGCGCGCCATAGCCCAACTGCACAAGGCTCTCGCCATTCAAGCGGCGGACCGGAATATCGCGGACCTGCGCCGCGCGAACGATCGACGCCGTGCTGGGGCCCAGGCACACGTCGTGTGCCAGGTCTTGCAGTTTCTTGACCTCGGCGGCGACATTGAACGGCCGATCATGGGCAGCAGCCAGGCACAACTCGGCGGCCACCGTCACGCAAGCACGAGCCAGGTCTTCTTCCTTGTACTCGACGATGACCTTGTACACGCCCAGTTCCGACGTTTCGTGCGTACGGCTGAAGGTCACCTGCGTGCCGGCGAAACATTGCAGTTCGAGCGTCAGATGTTCGAGGATATGGGCCAGGCTGGTCCCGCGGTCCAGCTCGGCGTAAAAACCGCCACGCTGACCCAATGTGCAGCGATGATCAACCAGGCTGGGCAGCCAAGACTTAAGCCGGTCGTTCAGTCCGGGCAGCGCGTCCGAGCCACGGTCCCGCAACTCTGTCAGGTCAATCCAAGTTTCCAAGACGGGGAAATTGGCCCAGATGTTGGGGCCGCGGAGCGCGAGAACTTTGCGAATTTCCATAAAACCTTCCTGCTCCAGTTGCTCCAGCTATGTCTGCGCTCGAAGTGTCTGCCCGACGTTCCCGGCGGCTCGGCCCTGAGCCTGAGCACTCGCCGAATCCCGGCTGTCCGGCATTGTCGGGGGTGCTTGGGGAAACGCAATTACATTCGCTCGAAGTGATTCGACCTTTGTGTTTGAATCCGCCCTTTTTCGGCCACCGCAAACTGTCTCGATCGGCATACCGGCCGGTCCGTCCAGAGCAATCGAATTGGCAACGACAGGGCCCTGGTTCGCACCTGGCACCTAATGTCCAAAGCATCTGCCGTGCCAAGGCCCTGGAACAGTCACCGGCCGCACCTCGCCGTGTTAGCCACTGAGCGACCTGGACTTGACGTAACCGTAGGTCGCCCAACACTTGTGACACCATGGGCTAGCGCGCCGGGAAGCTGAGACCTCGATTTTTACGCAATTACGACCCCGGGGTATCGGGGCAATCTGGCATGCGACGATGACCTCAGATTGATTACAAGTGAATCGGATTGACCACAACCCAACAGCCGCCTTCGGCAGTTTGGGGTGAGCCGCAGCGACACAAAAACCGCTGCCGATCATCAAGGCTGACGGTATCCTAAGTGCCACGCCTAGACAAGTACCTCGGGCAAGACCGCAAAGACGAGTAGATTACACAAAGTTTAACGACACACTTTTGCGGTCGAGGCGCGACCTGCCATAGACCGTCGACGGCATGCCAGATTAGGGTATCAGCGGGATACAAGGCCATGAGCGGCACCAAGGGCCACGATCACGATTTCGACATCGAGCGGGACGAACTGGGCCAACTGGTCCTGGTCGACGCGGACGGAATGCGTCACGTCGGAGTCGAGGCGGTTCGTGGCTTCCCGATTTCCGACCCTGACCATTGGATCTCAATCTGCGATTCAAAAGGCCGCGAGCTGGCCACGATCCCGGACCTGTCCGGACTGCCGCCGAAGGCGCGGCAGGCGTTGGAGGAAGACCTGGCGCGGCGTGAATTCGTGCCGGTGATCCGCCGTATTGTCGGCACGCCCATCGACAGCGAGCCATCGCAGTGGAAAGTCGAGACCGATCGCGGCCCAACGCGGTTTCTTGTCAAGAGCCAAGACGACGTGCGTCGGCTTGGCCCACAGCGAGCATTGATCGTCGACTCGCAAGGCATCCGCTATCTGATCGACGACCTGACTCAGCTCGATCCGGCTAGTCTCCGCATCCTGGAGCGGTATCTGTAGATCGACACCACGTCACTCTAGCGCCGCAACGCGCCGCCGGACAGTCCGCTGGTGCGCGGGTAGGCGGGCTGGGCGGCACGCTGCTGATAACCTCTCGATGTGGGAGGCTGCGCCTGCTTTGGCCGAGACAGTCCCTGGTTTGAGCTGTCACTCCACAGGTCATCGCGCACGGGCGGCCGTCGAGCACTCTGGGGAGCCGGACCACGCGGCGCGACACTCGGCGGTGTCACGGTACGCCGCGGGTCGTATTGCGGGTTTTGCCATCCGCGCTGCGCCGGTTGCAGGGCGCGTTGTTGTTGCGGCGCCGCCGGCGGTTGCCGCGGCGTACCGCCGGGCGCCGGTTGCATGCCCCGCTGATACGGTTGCGTGGGACGCTGCCAGGATTGCGCGCCGCGGTCGGGCGTTTGTGTTGCGCGTGTTGGCGCTTGTGCGCCGCCGGCGCCCGAACGCTCATCTCCCCAGTTGCGCAGCAGGGGCTGACCTTTGCCCCCGCGACCGCCCACCGAGGCGCCGGGCAGAGTTCGCGGTGCTGGTTGCGCCGTCGGACGGTCGAGCCGATTTGGGATCCGCTCTGGCAATCGATCCGGCCTCGGGCCTCCAACCGCCGGTCGCTGTGTATCGCGGTCGCGCGGTTCCGACCCGGTGTCGCCGCGCTGCGATTGGGCGTCTGCCCCCCCCGTGCGCAGTTGCGTCTCATTTCGGCGCTGATTTTGCCGGCTGTTGAGCCACTCACGATATTTTCGCTCCTGCTCGCCAGCGGCAAGGCCGGAACCCCGCTGGTCGCCGGAGCGATTCGATTGCGTGTTTCCCCGCTCCAGCGGCCAGGTGTCCCGCTCGACGCCCCGTGCCGGTCCATTCGGTCGGGCGACGGGGCGGCTTTCGACGGCCGACGCCGCGGGCTCTTCAGAAGAGCCTGCGTCGAACAAGATTGGTCCGTCCTGGGCCAGTGTCGTGCCGGCCAGCAACAGGGCCCAACCACTCACAAGCATCTGTCGCCATGAACCGTGCCGCTTCATCGATCGACCTCTATGTTGATGCAAAGACCCGACGCCTCTGGTTGTCGCGCTGAACTCGCCTATCCCTTGAATCGGCTAGCAAGCCGTCGCATGCACAGTGATTGTTGGCAGCAAGTGCCGCGCATTGCGGACCACGGCTGTGTTGCTGGCGAGTGTCGCTTGCAGTGCTAGCATCGGCACGTTTTAATGGCGGCTCTCAAGACCCGCGCCAAAGAATAAATGCCGCATCGCTTTTCGCGCCGCCGGCCCAAAGGCGCCGTCCCGGGACGCGCGCTTTGTGCAGAGTCGTGCGGTTAGCAGAGTTGGTCTACAGGGATTCACGTGATGAAATCACTGCGTTACGGCATCATCGGCGGCGGGTTTATTTCGTCGTTTCAGTTGAAGGCCTTGCTACAGGTTCGCGGCGTCGAGGTGGCGGGACTCGTCTCGCGGCGGCCGCCCGAGGCCTTGGCCGCTTGGGTGCGCGAACACGAGCTGGGCGAGGGCCACATCTACACGAGCATCAAGGAAATGGCGCCGCACGTGGACGTGATCGCCATCTTCGCTCCCAACTTCGCCCGCGTTGAAATGGTCGAAGAAATGGTGGCTGCCGCCAAGGCGGGCGCGAAGTTGGCGGGCGTCATTTGCGAAAAGCCGCTGGGGCGCAACCTGGGCGAAGCGCGGCGCCTGGTAAAGCTCGTGGAAGATGCCGGTCTGCGCCACGTGTACTTCGAAAACCAGTTGCACATGAAGTCGATGAAGGCCACCCGTGCGCAATTGGCTCCAATCATCCAATCGATGGGCCCACCGCTTCTGGCCCGCTCGAGCGAAGAGCATGCCGGTCCGCACAGTCCCTGGTTCTGGGACCCGGTGCGACAAGGGGGCGGAGTGATGAGCGACATGGGCTGTCATTGCCTGGCGGTCGGGTGGTACGCGTTGACTCCACCGGAAAAGAACCCGCGATTCCTCGAGCCGCAATGCGTCTCGGCCGATCTGTCGCTTCTCAAATGGGGCCTGCCGCGCTGGCAGAAAGAGCTCCACGCGCGACATGGCGTCGACTACAGCCGCACGCCGGCCGAGGATTTTGCCACCGGTATCGTGACGTACAAGAATCCCGAAACCGGCCAGCTCGTCAAGAGCCAGTTCACCGTATCGTGGATGTATGACAAGCAGGGGCTGCGGCTGGCTCTGGACGGCATCGGACCCGGTTACGCTTTTGAAATGAACACGCTCCGTTCACCGCTGGAGTTGTTCATCGGCGATGCCGCCGCAAGTTCCACCGCCGATGCCGAGCTGGCGCTGGAAAAATCTCAAGCCAGCCGCGGGTTGCTGGCGGTGCAAAACAACGAAGCAGACCTGTATGGCTATACCGACGAGAACGAGGACGCAGTCGCCGCCCTGAGCGGCTCTCGGCCGCCATTGCTCGACTGGCACTACGGGCTGGAAATCGTGCGGCTGACGATGGCGGCCTACCTGTCGGCCGAACGGCGCGCCACGGTCGACCTGACCGACCCGGCCACGGCGCGAGAGTTGGAGAGCTACATTCCAGTGATTCAACAGGGTCGAGGCGCTGAGGTACTATAGTCCTCAGACAACGGAGTAGAGTCTTCGGTCTCCGCCGACGGTATAATCATGCCCACGAGATTCCCTGCATGGGCTACTATCTTCGGAAATCCGTCAAACTCGGTCCGATCCGACTAAACTTCTCCAAGTCGGGCATCGGCGCTTCGGTCGGCGTTCCCGGCTTGCGATATGGCGTTCGACCCAACGGACGCACGTATGTGCATGCGGGCCGTTACGGAATCTATTATCGTGAAGAGTTTGGAACCAAGGTGCCGAAGGCGAGCGTAGATACGCCACCGACCAGTCCATCAGTGGCATTTGACGCGCTTGCAGCGTCGGATCTTCCGAGGACCAGTCAAACTGACCTGCTCAGGCTACTCAACGAGTCGTACAATTGGCCCCGCGTTGATTATTTGGCTGGCGCGATCACGATTGCGGCGGCAGCGCTCGGCCTCGCGTCGCACGTCAGTGTGGCAGGTGTCCTGGCCGCAATTGGAACTATCTCAACACTCCGGTTGGCCTCTTGGGAAAAGCGCAGGCGGACGGTCTACTTGAATTACCCCTTGGATGGAGCTGTTTTCCGCGCGTTCCAACGAATCATCGGTGGGTTTAATGCACTAGCGTCGTGCTCGGGTATCTGGTCAATCATTTCCGCTGTCCGACTGACCACTCTTAAAGAATTCAAGTGGAACGCGGGAGCAGCGCACCTTGTCGATCGAAAGGTAGTTTCGATCGGCGAGGGCACTCCGCCGTGGTGCGAAATCAACATTCCTGTCCCAACACTGCAGACGCGCGGCCAGACATTCTATTTCTTGCCGGACGGCATCTTGCTCTATGACGCCTCGGGCATTGCCCACATCGATTACGGTTCGCTGAAGATTGCGACGCGAGAATCGCGCTTCATCGAAAGTGTCGCCCCCTCTGACGCCACCGTAGTGGACTATACGTGGCTCCACCCGAACAAAGACGGCGGCCCAGATCGCCGATTTGGCAGCAATCATGAACTCCCAGTGTGCCTCTACGGCGAAGCAGTTGTCGCAACAGGCGCTGGTCTCTGTCTCTATTTGCAGTGTTCACAGGTAAAAGCGGTTTCAGAGTTTCGTTCTGCAATGCATGTAGCTTCGGAGGAACCGCTTCCTGCACTGCGGCGCTCTGCAGATGCCGACAATCCCTGGGTTGCCGTCAATATGGAGCGCTACCAGTCGTTGAACTTTGTCATTGCTGATGCGATCAAGCGCCTCTGGGCGGTGGGCCCCCGGTCGGTACGCTTCGTCGATGGTATCCTGCGGCGCATCGCCGGGGAGGACAATGACATCATCCACCAATTTCTTCGGATATTGACCCTAGCAGCCCGTTGAAAAAGTCTGGTTGACGCCGCAGCGCGGTCGGCGACAATTCGGCGAGCCGGACTCACGCACTTGGTGTGAAAGGACGCACGCATGGCCTTGGGCAAACG
>CAZUPX010000085.1:0-3980 GCA_964622155.1 uncultured Planctomycetaceae bacterium
GAAGGCCCTCCGCCAGCAGATCGCCAGCGCCGTCGACCTCATCGTGCAGGTCAACCGCCTGCAGGGCGGACCCCGCAAGATCACGCATATCACCGAGGTCTTGGGAATGGAACAAGACACGATCGTGATGCAAGACATCTATCACTACGAACAGGAAGGCATCGACGAAAACGGCCGGGCCTTCGGCCGCTTCGAGGCCACCGGCGTGCGGCCCAACTTCATGGACCGCCTCGAGTCGGCCGGCGTCCGTCTGCCGTCGAGCGCCTTCCGCCAGCGGACCATGTTAGAGGACTAGTTTTCCCAGGTTTACGCGCTGCCAGCACGACTTTCCGCAACCCCGAGCAAACGTATGGGTGCAGTGATTATTCCAGTTGCCACTTTTGTTGGCATAGCCGCTTTGATTGCCAGTATCGGTTACTTGCTGACTGGTCAAGGCGAGTCCGCCGTGGAAGACCGGTTGGCGATGCTCACCGGGTCCTCGAGCGGCAAACAGGCCAAGGACGCATTGCTTAAAGGCAGCGTGCTGGCCCATCCGTTCGACAACGGACAACACTTGTGGCAGCGTCTGGCGCAGACATGGAACCTGAACCTGCTCATCGAGCAGGCCGATGCCACGTTGACGTCCGCACAGTTCTTTGGCATTACCGGCGCCATGGCGGTGGCCGGCATGTTCATTCCGGTTGTGGCCGGACTGCATCCCAGCATCGTCGTGCCCATGGGAATCTCGCTGGCGCTGCTGCCGTGGGCCTGGCTCGTATTTCGCAGGCGCCGGCGGCTGAGGAAATTCGCCAAGCAGCTTCCTGATGCACTGGAACTTGTTTCACGTGCCTTGCGAGCCGGCCATAGTTTGGCATCGGGATTCAATCTAGTGTCTCAGGAAATGAAAAACCCAATCGCCATGGAATTTCAGCGCGTATTTGAAGAGCAGAACCTGGGCGTTTCGCTGGACGCCGCCTTGGAGAATATGACCGACCGCATTCCCAATCTTGATTTGCGGTTCTTTGCCACGGCTGTCGTCTTGCAGCGGCAAACCGGCGGTGATCTGGCCGAAATTCTCGATAAGATCGGTTATCTGGTGCGCGAGCGATTCAAGCTTTGGGGCCAGGTGCAGGCCCTGACTGGCGAAGGGCGTCTGTCGGGTATCGTGCTCTTGGCACTGCCGCCGGTGCTGTTTCTGGCCGTGTACCGCCTGAACCCCGAATACGTCATGCCTCTGTTCACCGATCCGATGGGACGCCAGATGCTGGCGGGCGGCATCGTCTTGCAGTTGCTGGGCGCGATCGTCATCAAAAAGATCATCAATATCAAGGTCTAGTGCCATGCTCCTTCTAGCCATGTTTTCGTTGGCCAAGCTCATTCCATTGGCCGTCTTCGGAATGTTCGCCGCTGGCGCTTGGCTGCTGTTGGAAGCACTCGGCGGGCGCAACTCGCGGCCCCAGGAACGCCTGGACGAACTGAAAAATCCTCAAATCCGTCGCCGCGGAGCCGAAGATAACTCGCCCGTCAAAAAATCGGCCGCGATGACCCGAATGTTGGCCAGAACGACGTCGATGGCCAGACCGCTCCAGCCCAAGAGTGACGAGGAAGTTGGAAGGCTGAAGCAACGGTTGGGAGAAGCAGGGTTTCGCAGTGAAACCGTCACCAGCATCTTCCTGGCGATGAAATTCATCGGGCTGATCGTGGGACTCACAATCAGCGGCGCCGCGACGCTCGTGACATCGAGCTTCAGCCAATCGGCGCTGATCTACAGCGTACTCACCAGTGCCGCGATGTTCTACTTGCCGGACGCCATCGTGTGGTTCCTGGGCAAGCAACGCAAGGACGCCATTTTTTTCGGCCTGCCCGACGTGCTCGACCTGCTGGTCGTGTGCGTGGAAGCCGGCCTGGGCTTGGACCAGGCCATGCGCAAATGCAGCGAAGAGATGAAAAAGTCTTGTCGCGTGGTGGCCGAGGAATTCGCCTTATGCAATTTCCAGCTACAAATGGGTCGCGCACGAAACGAAGTCCTCCAGGATCTGGGGCGCCGCACCGGTGTCGACGATCTTCGGAGCCTGGCAGCCATCTTGATTCAGGCCGACAAGTTCGGGTCCAGCATCGCCCAGGCACTTCGGGTGCAAAGCGACTCCATGCGCACGCGGCGTCGCCAGTTGGCCGAAGAAAAAGCGGCCAAGACAGCCGTTAAACTCATCTTTCCCCTCGTGCTCTTCATTTTCCCCGCCATCTTCGTAGTTCTTGTGGGACCGGCCGCGATCACCATCGTCAACGAGATGTTCCCGATGATGCAGGGTGGTAAATAAGGCAGTCTCGGTAAAGCTGCCGGATTTGGCCCATTCCGGCCAAGATCACTTCACGTTGGGTCGATAGAACCCCTGTGGACTCAGGGGCGGTGTGCTATTGGCACACCCGTACATCGGAGGGAGCTGATGACTCGTTGCGCATTTGGCCTGCTGATCGGATGGATCGTCGTGCTTTCAGCCGCACCGGCCGAGGCACAATGGATGACTGGCGCGCAGACGGCTTACCGTCGCAACCAAGCTTGGCCAGAGCCCTTCTTGATGCCGGATCGCGCGGCGGTTTGTACGCCGTTTACGATCCAGGTGGCCAACGGCTGGCGTCGACAGAACCTGATGTCCGACTATCACTTCAACGAAGAGACCAATCAGTTGACGACGTCCGGCGAGATAAAAGTGCGCTTCATCTTGACGCAGATGCCGCCGCAACGGCGCACGATCTTCGTGCAGCGCGGTCTGACGCCGGAAGTCACTGCGACTCGAGTTGCGGTGGTCGAGAATGCGGCTGGACGATCGGGGCCACCAGGCAGCATCGCGGCGGTCGTCGAATCCGATCTGCCCAACGATGGCTGGCCGGCTGACGAGATCGATGCCGTCACGCGCAGGTGGAACAGCACCCGGCCCGACCCACGGCTGAAGAGCGTGTCGGGTGCCGACAGCACCAGCAACGGCAACGGCGGCAGTGCCAACTAGCCGCTGCCCGCGCAAGAATAGACCTTGCACCAAATGGATTTGCTCGAGCGACACAGCCAAAGCGTCTCTTGAACGCAACGAGTCGCACGGAAGCGGCGCGTGGCAGAATGCGAGGATTCTCGTGGGCAAGAAGCTCCTGTACACCGTGAGCCTCGCCTCGTCGCTGGCGGCGTTGACCGGCGGCTGCACCACGGTCACCACGGCGCCCAAGCCAGTCGGAACGCCCACCTCGTGGACCGAAAAGGTCGGCGACAGCGTCAAAAGCGGCACGAGCAAGATGACGGCCATGATCTCGCCCAAACCGAAGCCGGCTATTGAAGCGAGCAATGCCACCACCGAAAAGAAGCCTGGGCCGGGCGTGTATGTGGCGATCGCGCAAGTCAACGAGCGTAAGGGCGATCTCGAAGCGGCCGAGCTGCAATATCGGAAGGCCTTGAAAGTGGATTCGGGCCACCTGGGCGCCTTGGTCGGCTATGCTCGCTTGGAAGACAGCCGTAACAACTTTGACGGGGCCACAAAGCTGTATACGAAGGCGCTCAAAAAATACCCCAAAGAAGCTTCGGTCTACAACGACTTGGGGCTGTGCTACCATCGCCGCGGCAAGCTGACCGAAGCGACCAAGTCGCTCGAGAAAGCGGTCGAGTTGCAGCCGGCCGGCAGGCTGTATCGCGGCAACCTGGCGGCCGTGCTGGTCGAGCAGGGCAAGAACGACGCGGCACTTTCGCAACTGATCGCCGCTCACGGCGAAGCGGTTGGCCACTACAACCTGGCCTATCTCTTGACCCAAAAGAAAGACAACAAGGCCGCGCTTGCGCACTTCCAGAAAGCACTCGAGAAAGACCCGTCGATGACGCCCGCCCGCGAGTGGGTGGCGCAGTTGTCGCCCCCGCCCCCGGCGCGACGCCAGCCCAGCACGATCGATCGACCATCCACGGTGATAGTCGAGCCGGTACGGGACTGGCCGAACGCCATCAAGCTCGAGCAGCAGGTCGAACA
>CAZUPX010000086.1:0-2664 GCA_964622155.1 uncultured Planctomycetaceae bacterium
GTAACCAACCCACGGATATCAGCAGGATCAACCGTCGAGATTACTGGTCCCGCCTCTCGTTCGTCCCTGCAAACCAGCGAGGACACAACCATGTAGGGCAAGCTTCGATCTCCATTGACATCTGAAGTCATATCAACGCTCGGCTTCGGCGGCGGGCCGCGCAGCGGACCGTCCGCTGCAAGCCGTTGTTAGGCAGCGGCCGATGCGACCGTTGTGCACGCTGGCCTTCCTGCTCCTGACGCCAGCCACGGCGATGACGCGCCGACCCCGGCACGGCGAGAGGAAGTAGCTCACGCCGCCAAGCCGCTTCGTCACGAAGCGATCCGCCGAGCGCGCAACGCCTGGACCGCGAGGATTACCGAGAACGCACCGGTCACTCCAAGGACATAGAGAGTCCAGATGAAGAGCAGGGCGCCGCTCTTCTCGAGAAACTCCGGGCGCAGTCCATTCCGCATGTGCAGAGGCAGCATCCCGGCGGCCATCACGCCGCCAAGTAGCATGATCACCTTGCCCAATGGCCGTTCTCGCAGCAGCACGGCGCCGCAGACAACGACGAGCAGGATCGCGACGCCGACAAGATGATTGAGCCCCGCGCGGTCGAAACCGAAGACGATGTCCTGCGAGATATGCAGGGCAAGCAGAAGCACGGAGAGTATCGAGGTCACACTCAAGAGATCGTTCTGCTTCACAGGGGGCGCTCCTTGGGAGTCTTACGGTCAATACCCATACGCGATCTATGTGCTCCGGTTTCAGCGGTCTAGGCCTGTGCTGACTGCCTAACGTCTTGGGTTTGACCTGCCGGAGCAGAATGCCGATCCGGAGCGCGAGCTGCAAGGCGAGTGCTCCGAGCCACGCAGCTTAGCCGGACAGGTCCAAACCCATGTTAGGCCGCACCGGCGTCGACGCGATGCCGCTCGATCCAGGCGGCCCAAGGCGGAAATAGCCACAGAACCAGCGCGCCCCAGGCCACAGCTCCAGAAGACGGGCGGGGGAGGGGACCAGGGCTGAGTCACCCAAACCAACGCCACCAGCGAGAGAAGAGCGATCAGTGACGCTTGGCCGACCCGGTCCCGTGCGCGGAATGCCCTGAGAAAGAGCCAGATGCCTGCGAGGTACAGAGCGCGGCGCTTATCGACCCACCTCGCATCGGCGGTCGCGACAACCTCGCGGTCATAGCTTTGGCTACCTCAACGGGCTCCAGTCTCCATCATAATCCGAAGCGGGGTTGTTCGTAAGACGCGTCTGCCCGGTCCCATCCGAGTTCATCACGTAGATCTCTTCGTTGCCGTCTCGGTCGCTCGTGAAGGCGATCTTGCTCCCGTCCCGCGACCAGGCGGGATCATAGTCGCCATCGGAGTTGTTCGTCACACGCGTCTGCCCGGTACCGTCTGGGTTCATCATGTAGATCTCGCTGTTGCCGTCGCGGTCGCTTTCGAAGGCGATCTTGCTCCCGTCCGGCGACCAGGCTGCGTAATAATCCTCAGCGGGGTTGTTCGTCACACGCGTTTGCCCGGTACCATCCGCGCTCATCACGTAGATCTCACCGTTGCCGTCACGGTCGCTGGCGAAAGCGATCTTGCTCCCGTCCGGCGACCAGGCGGGCCGTTCGTCACCCGCGGAGTTATTCGTCAGGCGGGTCTGCCCCGTACCATCCGCGTTCATCACGTAGATCTCGTAGTTGCCGTCGCGGCGGCTGTAGAAGGCGATCTTGCTCCCGTCCGGCGACCACGCGGCAGCAAAATCTATAGCGGAGTTGTTCGTCCTGCGCGTCTGCCCGCTCCCATCCGCGTTCATCACGTAGATCTCGAAGTTGCCGTCGCGGTCGCTGGCGAAGGCGATCTTGCTCCCGTCCGGCGACCAAGCGGGCGAACCTTCACTCGCGGAGTTGTTCGTCAGACGCGTCTGCCCGGCGCCATCCGCTTTCATCGCGTAGATCTCGTAGTTGCCGTCGCGGTCGCTGGCGAAGGCGACGTAGCTCGCCTTCGCAGGCGTGGGCGTGGGCTGCGTGGGATTGTCCTTGCCACAGCCCGCCCCTACCAGCGCCAGAGCGAGAGACAGGCGTCCGAACGAAAAGGCCATGGACTCACCTCCTGTGATGGAATCTAACTGAACGGGCGTGCGTCAAAGACAGTAGCACTCTTCTCCGCGAGAATGATCCGAAGCTCTTCTGTTGAGACCTCCTTCGTTTTCTGGTCCGACTCCATCAGTGTGGCTTGGTGAATATTCGCTGAAAACTGTACGTCAGCAGGCAGGGGACAGACAGCCATTATCAGGAACACCAAGCAGCACGAGCTACTTAGGGTGATCTTCTTTCTCACACCAGTTCTCCGTTTCCATAAGCAAAAGAACCTCAAGGGCGCCTAACGCACGGCTAACCTGCGGGCGGGACCGGCGCGGGCCTTGCGCACGCAAGGCCCGTGGCGGGACCGACCGTCGGGTTCAGCCGGTAGTTCGACAGCGCGCGGCCGATCAGGCACTCAACGCGTCTGCAACAGCTTCAGGATTCTGAGCTGCGACGCGAAGAAGAGCTTGCGCCGGTCCATCAGGGATTCTCCGCCCTTGTTCCCAGTTGCGAAGGGTGGCGACACTGACGCCGATCATCATGGCGAACTCAGTCTGTGACTTTCCAAGGGTGTCTCGAATGCTCCTGATGTCGGCGGGTTT
>CAZUPX010000087.1:0-6296 GCA_964622155.1 uncultured Planctomycetaceae bacterium
GTGCTGCTGGTCTCGCCGGCACTCGATGGCACAGTGCCGGCACCGACCGAACGTGTTCTCATCCTTGGCGGTGCGGTGGCATCGGTTCGCAGCACGGACGAGCCCGGTCTCGGACCGAATCCGGGAGTTTCGAGTGACACCGGCGGCGTGGACACGATCTCCGGCAACGCCGGCGGCGACATTGCACTGGGCGGCGTGCAGGGCGACACGATCTACGGCGATCGCCAGAGCCCGAACGGAACGAACGCGAACGACGGCAACGACATTCTGCTCGGCGACAACGGCGCGCTGGAATGGCTGTCGACGGGCCGCTTCAACGAAATTACTGGAATCAACCTCATAGCCAATAACGGCGATCTGGTTGCCGGCTTCGCGGTTCGAGATGCCAACCTTGACACGCTCGATCTGATCACCACCGAGCAACCGAACAACGGCGGCCGTGACTTCATCTTCGGCGACAACGCCAAAGACATTATATTCGGCGGCACAGATTCCGACACGATCTACGGGGACACGGGCAGCGAAAGCGACGGCATTCAAAGCAGCGCGGGGAACGACCTGATGTTCGGCGATCACGGCCGTCTGTATCCCCAGTTCCCACGATTCCAGCTCCCCAACAGCACGACCCTCGTTCCGGCCAATTTCCCTGCGCGTAACTTCTTTGCGATCGACATCGGAGACTCGGCAGGCGGCGAAGGCGACCGGATGTGGGGCGAGGAAGGCGACGATGTGATGCTCGGTCAGCAGGGCGATGACCGCATGTGGGGCGGCTCTGGTAACGACGACATGATCGGCGGGCACAACGTTTCCGGCGGTTATGACGAACTCACCGCGCCGGCAATTGTTGCGACGCTCAATCCTCCGGTAAATGACCTGATGGATGGCGGCAGCGGTGACGACGCCATGGCCGGCGACAACGCGATCGTCTGGCGGCGCGGTGACGACTATAGCCCGCGCTTCCGGCTGCTCACGGCGGCAGCGATCTACACGACCACGGTCGACGGCGTCACACCAAGCATCATCACGAACGTCGGGGAATCCAATCAGAGCGATCCGGATGACGCAGTCGGCCGTGACATTCAGCTCGTGGATCATTCCGACGCTGTGCAAGGTGACCCGCAAGGGCGCTTCGGTGCGGATGTGATGGCAGGCGGCGCGGACAGCGACGTCATGTACGGTCAACTCGGCAACGACTTGATGCAGGGCGATGGCAGCATCGCCTTAGCGGATGATGGCCTTGCTCAATTCATCACGCGCGTGATCGGCGTGACGGATTCCGGATCGAATCCGGATACGGATCAGACGCTGTACTTCAACATTCCCGAATTGGCCACCGACGCCGACGATTACATGGAAGGCAACGGCGGCAGCGATCTGATGTACGGCGGCTTGGGCCAGGATGACATCATCGGCGGCAGCTCGGCGTTGTTCGGTCTCACCACGGAAGCGATGCGGCCGGACGGTTCGGACACGATCTTCGGCGGTGCTGGCGCTCCGGCCAGGCTTGTGCGGAACGATTTCGTGGGCGCAACCGATACTGATCTTGGAACGGCCGAAGGTGTCGGTGCGGTGCCGACGGGCGACGACCCGAGCATCGCCATTGCGGACCGTCATTCGCGTGATGCCGACTTCATCATGGGTGACAACGCCAATGTGCTCCGCGTGGTCAACGCGTCGGACGGATTTCTTCAATTCAATTATGACCAGAGTTCTGCCTTTGAAAACCGTGGCAATCGGCGCATTGTCGTGCGCGCGATGCAGCAGCTCGATTACACGCTCGGCGGCGCGGATTACCACGGTGGCGTCTACGTCAATGGCGCAGCGCAACTTGCTGGCCAACCGGCTGACAATGGCGCGGGCGACCTGATCCACGGCGAGTCCGGCGACGATTACATTTTCGGCATGACCGGTAGCGACGTGATCTTTGGCGAGAGCGACGACGACGACATTATCGGCGGTTACGGCAACGACTGGATTTCTGGCGGCACGGGCCAGGACGGCGTGCTGGGTGACGATGGGTTACTGCTCACGAGCCGAAACAGCACTGTGGGCGAACCGTTGTACGGCATCGCCGGCTTGTTGGCGAACGATCCGCACCCGAAGTATGCTGACGGCTACGTGCTCAACGAAGTGATCTCGACGCCGGGGCAGATCCAGTATGCGGTGATCAATGTCGAAGGGCGGTTGAAAAAGACGGCGGATCTCGTGCCTTTCAGCTATGATTCAACGTGGCTTGGGCTAGATGACGAGTTCGCCGATGACGACACCAACGTTCCATTCGCCGATGACATTATCTTCGGCGGCCTAAACAGCGACTTCCTCCATGGTGGATCTGGCGACGACGCGATCTCAGGAGCCGAAGCACTAGAGCACGCGTACGTACCAATAAATTTCGACGCCGAAGGGACTCCGCAAGGAATTCTCGATCTCGGCTACAGCGCCTTCGATAGCCTTACACCGCCAATCAATCCGGGCGATATCGTGGCGAACCCGAACCCCGGTGACGTTCTAGCCTTCAATCCGGAGGATCTCGATGGGCAGCATCTCAATAACCGCTTCCGAGCGGGTGAGTTCTTCCTTTACAATGAGTACGATCCACGCCTGAAAATACTCCTGACCGGGATGGGTGAACTATCCACGGACGGGACTGGGTCGGCCTTCCTCCTGAACTTTGACAAGACGGAAGGTGTTTTCCGCCCCAGCGGCACCGTGCCGAAGGCGACCGGGCAGCAGACGGAAACCTACCCCGCAGTCAATGACGACGGCGGTGACGCGATCTTCGGCGATCTCGGCAATGATTGGATCGTTGGCGGCACGGGCGGCGACGATATGTACGGCGGCTGGGGCAACGACCTGTTGCAGGCCGATGACAATCACGAAACGGAGACCACGGGCGTCGTGGCCCCATTCGACAACGAATCGCCCGACACGCATCCGTACTACCAAGACCGCGCTTACGGCGGCGCAGGCCGCGACGTGTTGATTGGCAACACCGGCGGCGACCGGTTGATCGACTGGGTGGGTGAATACAACAGCTACCTGGTGCCTTACGCCCCGTTCGGCGAAGCCTCGGTGAGCCGCACGTTGCAACCGTTCTTGCCGGAGTTCCTCTATGCGTTATCGGCAAGCGACGGCGCTGACCCGACCAGATATCGTGACGCGATAGGTGGGACGCCGCCAGCACCGACCAGCAACAATCCGAACCCCAGTCGCAATGGTGAGCCCTTTGGTGAGTTAGGCTTGGTCTTGCAGAAAGATTTTGCCTGGCAAGCTCAGACCGGCGCGCCGGCGGATCCGCAAGCCGGGAATATCCCCGGCGGTCCGCGCGACGTGCTGCGCTCGGCAAACTTCAACGATGGCACGGCTCAAGCGTTTTTTGCCGACAGTGGCACGTGGACGGTGACCAACAACCGTTATCAGGTGGCACCGACGACATCGGGCGGCGATGCGGTGAGCGTGTTCTTTGTGGACAATTACGTCCCGAGTTACTTCGAGATGTTAGCCACGATCAACGCGGTGAAGCCCACCGGCGGCACAGACGCCAACGCGTATCTCGTGTTTGACTATCAGAGTACTACGGACTTCAAGTTTGCCGGCATCAACGTCAAGACCAACCAGCTAGAGATCGGTCACCGGACCCAACAAGGTTGGATCGTCGATAAACAGGCGCCGTTCCCCGGCGGCATCAAGTCGGCCACCGACTACAACGTGTTCTTGGCGTTGAACGGGACCAATGTCATCCTGATCGTCAACAATCAGGTAACGATGACGTACACGTTTGCGCCGCGGGTAGACGTGTACGGCTTCAACCACGGACTCAACGAAGGTATGGTCGGCTTGGGTGCAACGAACGCCAAGGCGCAGATCGACAATGTAGTGGTTCAGCGGGTTGCGCCAGTCATGACTTTTAGCAAGACGGTGGACTTCAGTAGTGGAACGACGAGCCTGTTCCAAGCGCCGCTCAGCGGCACCTGGGCCCTCGGCAGCGGGCGTTACGCCGGCACGGCGGGGAATAGCCCAGCGCTAGCGTTGATGGCGCCCGAAGTCGGAGCATCGTCGCTGATCGATCTATCTGGGACCTTCAAGGTGACGGGCGAAGGCGGATTTGTTTACGATGAGTACTCCGACACCGACTTCAAGTTCGTGACAATTTCAGCCGGCAAGATCACGCTTGGACACCGGACAGCGAAAGGTTGGTTCACCGACGCCACCTACAGCAACGCGACATTGGTGGCAGGCACTGATTATACCCTGGGACTTACGCTTAAAGGCACCACGGTCAGCGTCAAGCTCAATGACCAACTGATATTGAGCCGAGCGTACAACGCGTTGGTGACTGACGGTGGTTTTGGGTCAATCAGTCGCACTGGCACGACGTCCTACGACAGCGTGACATTCAAGAGTGACGATCCGAGCCTGCTCAACGCATCGTTTGCATTGACAGCTAGTGAAACTGGCACTCAGGCAGTCGGGGATTTGAGTCTCACCGAAGCGCAGGTAGCCAGCGTCGCCAAAGCCGCAATCGGAGAATGGAGCGCGGTAGTCGGCAGCGGCGAACAGCTAGCGGCACTCGATCAAGTCAAGTTCGAACTGGTCAACGACTTACCCGGCAACGCGGTGGCGTGGAGCATTGGCGACGGATCCATCTTAATCGACATGAGCGCCGCCGGGCATGGCTGGTTCGTCGATAGTACGCCGTCTGAGAACGGCGAATATCGAATGAATGGTGGGATGTGGGTCGCCGGCCGCAACAGCGACGCTTACGGCCGAATGGATCTGTTGACCACGGTCATGCACGAGATCGGCCACGTGCTGGGTTACGAGCATGGCGCCGACGAGTTGATGGGTGCCACGCTGGCGGCCGGTGTCAGGGAGCTGGAGGACGGGGCATCGTCAGGTCCGGTTGAGAACGGTAAGGACACGGGGATGGAATTTGCAGTAAGCAATGACAGCATCGCGCGCAATCGACCGCTGATCGACTGGGACAACGATAGTCCGGCATTACGCACACCGTTAGGCTGGAGCAACGGGTGGTCCAAGCGCACAAGCGGCGCGAACTTCCCCGAGTTTGTCTATGCCGGATTTGACAACAAGGACGGCGAGCAGAGCGTTTTTGGTTCGAAGAAGAAACGATTAGACGACATTGACCAGGTGACGTTCGAACCGCAGGGGCAGATTGACTGGTATATTGAGATCGGGTAAGCGAAGCCAAGAGACAGACTCATAAGCGAGGCGGCATCCCACTGGAGACGGTGGGATGCCGATTGTTTTGAGATTGGCAATAGGTTGTGGAAATGTTAACGTTCGGAACGTAGCGGACGACGGAATCGAAGAAAAACCGCAAGACAAAGCAACAACTGAGGTAAAGGAGAAACTCATGTCGAAAGATCAAGCGACGGATACGGCAGCGCGGGCGACGGAACAGCAGCCCGCGCAACAGCAAGCAGCGCAGATGCAAGTGAAGTGGGACGACACGAACATGAAAAGTTCCTACGCCAACGTGTGCAACGTGATGAGCACGCGGGAGGAAGTGGTGATGATGTTTGGCGTCAATCAGGCATGGCATGCGGGGCAGAAGGAAGTGACCGTGCAGTTAACCGACCGAATTATTTTGAGTCCGCACGCGGCCAAGCGGTTGTCGTTATTGTTGACCAACATCGTCAAGCAGCACGAAGAGCGCTTCGGTCAGATCAATATTGCTTAGCGCGGATGGAAAGCGACAAGTTATAGCTGGCTCCCGCGCACCGAACGGATACACACATGAGGGCCGCAATCATCTCAGAATGATTGCGGTCTTTTCCGATTAAAGTTTATTGAGTGTGTGATCATTGCAGGGACCGCTGTGATGCAGCGCGCAGGCAGCGAGGTGAACACGAACCTGTAATGTGGAGCTCCACATTACAGGTTTCATGTGAAGCGCCGCGTAATGTGAAGTAACCCATATCCAACATTCATAGACCAGCCGCCGCTGGGCTTTCTGGTGGCTGATCTGTAAAGAACGCTACACATTATTCCCCGGTGGCTGGGAGAGTTGATCGAGCCACTGGAGGATACTTGGCTTCGACCATTGACGAAGGGCCGTCGCTGTTTTTGTTTGTTGGGGTTCACATGATTCCAGGGCTTTGCGTTTCATGTTCATGTCGATCTCCACATAGCCATGAGTGGTATTCACATCCGCATGACCAAGCCAGTGTTTGAGGACGCTAATGTCATGTCGCGACTGAAGCAGGTGCATGGCCGTCGTATGCCTCCACGTGTGTGGGCTGACTTTCTTGGACTTCACGGAGGGGCACGAC
>CAZUPX010000088.1:0-1938 GCA_964622155.1 uncultured Planctomycetaceae bacterium
AGCGAGCCGGGGGGGGAGCGCCACAAAGTTGCTCAGACAGATTGGCAGTGCGCCCCCTCATCCCCGACCCTTCTCCCACGAGGGGAGAAGGGAGAGACAGGCGTCGCCCCGAAGACCTCAGTTGATCACCACCAACCCCGACCCGCTTCCTGGATCGCGGCGCTCCCATTCTTTGCGGGCTTCGCCGAGGCCGAAGGCGCATAGCTCAAATTGTTCGCTCAAGCGCTCGAGCACTGCCGGTTGCACGACCTCGTCTTCGCTGGGGATCGTGCTGGCGATGTAGTAGGACTGCTTGCCGCGGTTGCAGTAGTCGGTGAAACGGGCGTCGCCGACATCGGCTCCCGTGCGGTCGCGGCGGAGGGCCTCGGGATAGACCCCGGTCCAGAAGAGCGTGAAGTCGCCGATATGACGGTGGGCCTCGCGGCGGGCGTCGCCCACTCGGGCGTCGGCCTCGATCCACATCTCGCCCAGCCGCTGCAGCCGATGCCCGGCCAGATCACGGACCGTGTACAACGCGTCGGAGCGAACGAACCGGGTCAACAGATCGGACAGGTAGTCGATCAGCGGCGGATCGGCCACACCCAGCCGGGATTCGAACGTGAACTCGGTGATCCCGGCAAAGTAGTGCCGCAGCGGAAATTCTGGACGGTCGGCAGTCATGTACCACGAACCCCGTGACGGAGCAGGTGAGCAAAATCGGTTGCTCTGCTGCTCTCCTATCTAAATTAGCCCCTCCTTCAAGTTTAGGTCGGCATTTTCGGGCCGGTCAAGTTGAAGAAATGTCGGCGCCAACGACCAATTCGCAACAAGTGACTTGCCAAGGACTTATTCGGTCCCGACTGGCGGTGCGATGTTACACCCAGGGTCCGTCGGGTATACTGGTCACCGGATGACTCCCGGATGCGGCATCGGGTGGCACTGGCGTGTCGCCAGTGCAGAAGGCGATGAAGGTGTCCACGGGCGACACGCCAGTGCCACCCAGCGCAGCCCGGGGCCGGATACAGACCGGAGGCCCGAGCCGATGTTTTCACTGCACGGCGAACCGTACAAGCTTTGCGATCGCATCTCGCGCCGCGAGTTGATGCGGATCGGCGGCTTGAACGTGCTGGGGCTGTCGCTGCCGATGCTGTTGCAGAGCCAGGCCCACGCAGCAGTGGCCGGGGCCGATCCGACCTTTGGACGGGCCAAGAACATCATCTATCTCTGGCTGCAAGGCGGCCCGCCGCAGCACGAGACCTTCGACCCCAAGCCAGACGCCCCTCTGGAAATCCGCGGGCCATTCAAGCCCATCTCAACCAACGTGCCGGGCATCCACTTTAGCGAGCTGTTGCCCCGCACCGCCGCACTGGCCGACAAGCTGGCTGTCGTCCGTTCGATGTCGACTGACGACAACACGCACGACACCAGCGGCTACTGGATTCTGACCGGCACCAAGTACGAGTCGGGCAGCGCCCGCGAAATCAAGCCCAGCGATTGGCCGTACTTCGGTTCGGTGATCAAGATGCTCAAGCCGAGCGAGCGGGTGCCGGCCCTGACCAGCGTCTGGATTCCGGACATCATGCGGCTCAACGACAACGTTCGCCCCGCCGGGCAAACCGCCGGATTTCTGGGCGCCCAATGGGACCCCGACCGCTTCATCGGCGACCCGTCGAGCGAAAACTATCAGGTCGAGGGTCTGAGCCTGCAAAACGACATCTCGCCGCTGCGACTGGAAAGTCGGCTGTCGCTGTTCGAGCAAGTTGGTCGGCATTTGGACGAAGTCGAGCGCTCGGGCGCGATCCGCGATTTCGACGACATCCGCCAGGCGGCTTTTGGATTGCTCACCTCGGGTCGGGCACGCGAGGCATTCCACATTCGCAAGGAATCGGAAAAAGTCCGTGAGCGATACGGCAAGAATCGCTGGGGGCAATGCGTGCTGTTGGCCCGGCGGTTGATCGA
>CAZUPX010000089.1:0-5620 GCA_964622155.1 uncultured Planctomycetaceae bacterium
GCGACCCTAAAGCGCTGTGCCGCGGTCTTCGAGAATGCGTGCAGCCGGTCTGCCTACTTGACCCCGCGTCGCTGAAAGTCCAGGCCCAGGCCGATACGCCGGGCGTTGGGGGCGGCCGTGTGAATCCAGCGGGCAACCAGTTCGTCCAACGCGATCGTCATCGATTGATCGAAGGCGGAAAACGACTCGCTGTCGGTGACCACCAGGGTGGTCTCAAGCTTGCGAGCCTCGGCAGACGGCGTTTGAGATTTGTTGGACATGGTCTTGGCCCCCGTGATGCGTCCTGGCGGCACTCTATGGGTTTAGTCGCCGCTGGACCGTCTTTATTGGATGTTTGCCTCTACCCTGTTCCAGCGTAAAAGTCCCGACTCTGTTACACCCAATCCGGTGCTGTTTATACGTAGGACACGAAGCCAAAGTTCGGGTTCGCGCCCCACTGATCGGCATACAAGCGAAATCCGTGCCAAACTGTTGAGTGGCCTTTTTTCTCGGCATTTTCGCAAGCCGCGTCAGGGCACTGGTTGCATTTTGTACAGCCGGATGCCCATTGGTGCAGCACCAGAGCATCATCACCGCCAAGGGCCAAGGGAGCCGGCATACGAGTTGCTCGGGGCTCACCGGCCCACTGGTGCGCAGAGAGTGCGCGGGGACAACTTGCGACTGAAGGGCGCGCCCGCGCCTGGCGGTGCCGGACGCCGACTCGCGTGGGCGGTCAAAGACTCATTTATCCGCGTCGGGCGGCGGTCCGATGGCCGTCATCAATTCGTCGGCAGACACTGAGCCGTCGCCATCTTTGTCGAGCTTCTTGAGGACCTCGGGCGCCGCCGACATCTCGTCGCTGGACAGTTTGTGGTCGTGGTCAGTGTCGAGCAGCGCAAACAATCCACCGCGAGCCAGCGCGCCGGGAGGAGGTCCTTGACCCGGCCGACCGGGTCGCTGGGGCTTTTCAGGCCGGCCCGGTGGGTCGCCGGCGCCTTCCAGCGCTGCGACAAATTCGTCGCGAGTCAGCCCGTCACTGGCCTCTTTCTTCGCGCGCTTTAGCAAACGCTCGAACATGGGCCGTCGTTCCTCGGGCACTTCACTGAGCGTGACCTTGCCGTCGCCATTGGTGTCCAGCCGCTTGAAAATCCGCTCTGGCGGGCGTCCCTCGCGGCCTTCGGGACGGTTCGGTCGGGGGCCGGCCGCGTCGGGTCGCGCGGGCTTGCGCTCCAGTCCAGCGGCAAACTCCTCGCCGCTCAACTTGCCGTCGCCGTCTTTGTCGGCGACGCGCACCAGACGATCGAATAGCCCTTTTTTGTCCTGGGGAATCTCGTCGCTGGTGAGCACTCCATCCTTATTGGTATCGAGCTGCTCAAACAGAGCGCCCGAGTCCTTGCCAGGATTGTCATCGGCAGCAACTCGCAAAGCGCAGAGCGCCCCGATCGCGGCAGCCAACCAGATCATATGTTTACTCACGGCGATTTCTCCATTCAAAGCTGAGTTTGGCACTGAGGTGTCCGCAACGCCCTATCCATGTAACCGCGCGGCGGGCTTATAGTTCCGCCACGCCCGGAGGGCCATTTGCAGCATAGCTAGCTTTGTCGCAGGATCGGCCTTGTTGCCAAAGGGGGTCATTCCTATAATCCGCCCCCCACGAGCCCGAGAATCCGGGGTTTTCGGCCTTGGTGGGAGCTTGGCGCGCGGGCTGCCTCGATTGCACGCATCGCGACACAACGTGGCAAAAACGCGACACTTGGCGCTGATGCGCGAGTATGCATGTCGAGATAGGTCAACAAAGTCGCCTGGCACAAATCGCCCGCTCGGCCCGAAACCGCACAACTTGCACAGTTACTCATCCGATGACGTTAACAACTTGGAGGGCTTGACGTTTCGTTCAATGTCCCATGCCATGGAAGCCGATACTTAGAGTGCTAAACATCCGCGCTCGCGAGGTCAGTCTCCTGACATGGAATGCGGCGCTGGCAAGCAACTTGTCCATGAGTGAATGACCGTTCGGTCGCAGCAGAGTGCTGATTCCAAGAGGTTTGTTGGACCCTAGTAGCCATTCCTGAGCCCTTTCGGGCTGGTCCCTCAGACAAGCGAATCAGAACTGCACCGAAACGAGTCGTCCCACTCAGGTCGGCCAGTTCCAGGTATCCATTGATCGGCAAGGTCCAAATCTTTGCCAGGCTCGTGGTCGTGAGTGACCACTCCCTGGTGAGCTAGACTTTTGCCAGGGAGAGAAGAATGCAGATCTACGGCACCTCGCACGTTCACGGCGCTCAAGCGGTCAACACTCCGAACTCGACGCGCGGCGTCGCACCCACGTCGACACCGGCCGCGCCGGCTACGGGCGACCGTGTGGACATTTCCGAAGCGGGACAATTGGCTGGACGTCTGGCCGAGATTCCCGACGTCCGCGCCGAACGCGTGCTCGAAATTCGCACCGCCATCCTCAATGGCACCTACGAGACCGAGGCCAAGCTCAGCACTGCACTCGAGCGGTTGCTGGACGAGATCGCGTAGGTCGGCGTTAGTTCGCCAAACTGTGGGTGTCGTGCGCACCCTCGCGTGAGCGTGCTCGCGGTCACTGCGTTAGACGTCATTTCGCGTCGATTCAGGTCCGCTTGCATTCGCGGCCGGATCACCTAAAATCGATAATCATTATCGATTTGGCGGCCTGCCTGCGATCTCGCGGCGGCCGCCGCCAGGGTCCGTGTCCGCCATGTCGCAAGATTTTTCACTGGGCAGCGTGCAAGTTTCGCTTGCGCCGCAGGAGCGGTTCGAGGAGTTTTTGCAGAGCCGTGGCAAGCGTGTCACGCAACAACGGCGAATTATCGTCGACGAGGTCTTCAAACGGCACGACCACTTCGACGCAGAAGACCTGATGAGACATTTGGCTGAGGTCGACTTGGGGCGACAGGTCAGCCGGCCAACCGTATATCGGACGCTCAGCGAGCTGGTCGACTCCGGGCTGTTGCGGAGCATGAACCTGTCGGGCAGGACTGTCTACGAGCACGACTATGGCTATCCGCAACACGATCACTTGCACTGCCAGAAGTGTAACAAGCTGATTGAGTTCAAGTGCGACGACCTAGCCCAAATTGGCGAGGCGGTGGCACGCGAATATCAGTTTCGCGTGACAGGCCACCGGCTGATCTTTACGGGCATTTGCGCCGATTGCCGGGCCCAAAAGCGGCCAACGCGGAAGCTCGACCTGGTTTGAACGGCGTCGGTCGAGGGTGCCACTGGCGTCTCGCCAGTGACTTCCAGCCAGTATAATTGTCGAAGGAGCACTGGCGAGACGCCAGTGCCACCCAGGAAGACTTTACACGCGCACGCCGCTGCTCTGTTTGACAGCATCGCCGTAACGGCCACGGATTAGTGCGATGACCTCGCCGAGGAACTCATCCACCTGCTCGGGCGCTCGACCCACGAAGGCGGCCGGATCCATTGTCGTGGTGAGGTCGACAGCGGCAAAGGCTGGATCGGCGGCCAGCCGTGCCAACAGGTCGTTGGCCGCGCCTTGTTCCTTAACCACGGTTGCGGCGGCATTACTATGTCGCCGTATCCGTTCGTGCAGGTCCTGGCGATCGCCGCCGGTCGCAACGCCCGCCATCAAGATCGTCTCGGTCGCCATGAATGGCAGCTCTTCGTTCAGATGCCGCGCGATCACCCGCGGGTAGACGACCATGCCCGAAGCGATGTTGTCGTACAGGATCAAGATCGCGTCGACGGCCAGGAATGCCTGCGGGATAACCAGTCGGCGGATGGCACTATCGTCGAGCGTGCGTTCCATCCATTGTGTCGCCAGCGTGGCGGCGGTGCTCGATTGCAAGCTCAGCACAAATCGCGCCAGCGAGCACACGCGCTCGGCCCGCATGGGGTTGCGTTTGTACGCCATCGCCGAGGAACCAACCTGCTCGGCCTCCGCCGGCTCCTCGACCTCCTTGAGGCTCTGTAGCAGACGCAGGTCGGTGGCCGCCTTGTGAGCGCTGCCGGCGATGCCCGCGAGGACGTCGACCACCTGGGCGTCGACTTTCCGCGAATAGGTCTGGCCGGTTACCGGATAGCTGGATGCAAAACCCATCTTGGAAGCAACCAGTTTGTCCAACGCGCGGACCTTGGCGTGGTCGCCGCCAAAAAGTTGTAGAAAGCTGGCTTGCGTACCGGTCGTGCCTTTGACGCCGCGGGCCTGAAGCTGTCCCAGGCGGTGCTCGAGCTCCGACAGGTCTTGCACCAGGTCGTATGCCCACAGACAGGCCCGCTTGCCGACGGTGGTCGGCTGGGCCGGTTGCAGATGCGTGAAGCCCAAGCAGGGCAGGGCTCGATGTTTGTTGGCAAAGTCGGCCAGCCGCAGGATCACGGCCGCCAGGCGCCGCCGGATCAACTCGAGCCCCTCGCGCATCAGCATCAGGTCGGTATTGTCCGTGACGTAGCAACTCGTGGCACCCAGATGGATGATCGGTCGCGCTGTGGGGCAGACTTCGCCGTAGGTGTGGACATGGGCCATGACGTCGTGCCGCAGCCTCCGCTCGTGCTCGGCGGCCTTCTCGAAGTCAATGTCGTCCAGGTGCGATCGCAGCTCATCGAGCTGTTTCCTGGTGATCCCCAGTCCCAATTCGGCTTCGGCCTCAGCCAGCCACAGCCACAACCGCCGCCACGTGCTGAACTTCCGCTGCGGTCCCCAGAGCGCCGCCATTTCCGGCGAAGCATAGCGCTCAACCAGCGGGTTGTCGTAGCGGGCAGTGTCGGTCATTTTCTGAGTTCGCAGGGAGAAAGATACTACGCCGCAAGCGCAACGCGCGTTGGTGCGACAGGTTCTGCGGTCGACCCGCGTAGGGTACCACGCGACCACCTGACCGGCCAAGCCGCGCGGACTACATATTCGTCAGGTCGTCGCAGGGGCTCTCGCCGATCAGGGCGTCCAGCGCGGCGGCCAAGCGCGGCGCGTGCGACAGGTCTTGGGCATAAATCCGGCAGATGCGGTGCGCTAGCGGCAACTGCCTGAATAGTTGATCGAACGACAGCGGTCGAGGTTCGCCCAACGCCGGGTCGAACAGAAAGTTCTGGCCCAGGCTCGGACCGCGTGTATCGGGCCGGTGGATGTGACGGGCCAGATCGACCCGCAGCGGCGTGTTCGCCAGCTCGCCCGGCAACGAGGCACGCAGCTCGCGCTCCACGTAGTCGGCTCGACTCAAAATACTTGTCCGTTCCGGCTCCGCCTCGCCAAATACCAGGTTCCGCTGGCAGGCCATCTTCCAGGGAATCTCGCGATTCAAGAACGACTGCCAGCGCAGGCCCAATTCACGCTTGGCCGGCTCCGAGCTATCGCGCCAGCGGACGACGTCGACCAACAGCGACCACTCGGTGAAGCGGCAGTAGTCGTCGAGATGCTCGAGCGGATTGCCCGGGAAGAGAAATGGCTTGCTGTCGGCAAACAGGTCGGCCAGCGTCATATCGATCGCCCGCACGGTGCGATGGAAGTACACGGTCCGAAACAGTTCGGCGCGAACGCTCATGAACTGCACCAAGGCCGCCATGCCGCGCGCGTGCATCGTCAGTCCAACCGCCGTGAAAAAGCTGTAGTGCAGCAGCCGCTCCAGGTCGAACGCACGAGTGTTATAGCCCGACATGTACG
>CAZUPX010000090.1:0-2437 GCA_964622155.1 uncultured Planctomycetaceae bacterium
TGAATCCGTGGAACCACATCCATCGAAATCCACGATGTGGGTTTCATGCGAGTAACGCGCCGAAGCGAGTGTTAAGCCTTGCAATCCGGGGGCGTGTTGCGGCGCCGATGAGATTCGGCCATGCTGAGCCTCCATGATGACAAAAGGAGCGCTCCTGGGCTGCAACTTCCCTGGACTTGGAACGCCGTTGAGAGCGTGCGAACTCGGCCGCGGGATCCCAGCGTGAGCGATTATCTGCTGCAGCGGGTGGCCGCCGGCGACACCCAAGCCGTCGCGGCGTGCGTTGACCACTTCGGGGGTCTCGTCTGGTCCCTTGCGCGCAGACTTCTGGGTCGTCCCTCCGATGCCGAGGATGCTGTGCAGGAGGTGTTCATTGAGCTATGGAAGAACGCATCGAAGTTTGATCCCACAATCGCTTCGGAAACGACGTTCGTGGCCATGATCGCGCGGCGGCGTTTGATCGATCGGCGGAGGCGCGAGGCGCGACGACCGGAGAGTGAATCAGTTGCGCTCGAGGACATCCTGATTGCAACCGACGGCGAACAAGCGAATTTCGAGCTGCACGACGAAGCTGCACGAGCTGCCGCGGCTCTGGAGCAGCTCAAACCGGAGCAGCAAAGCGTGTTGCGGCTTGCCGTTTGCCACGGGTGGCCTCACCAGCTCATTGCCGACCGTCTCGGGCTCCCGCTCGGCACGGTCAAGACGCACGTTCGGCGCGGCCTGATAAGGATACGCGAGGAACTTGATGCGGAGCGAAGCCCCTCGAGCGAGGAGGCCGTGGGATGAACGGATACACTACCGAGTTCGAAGAGCGGATTCTGCAGTTGCTGGCCGATCGCGCCACGGAAGGCCTCGACATGGCCGCAGCCGGAGAGCTTGACCATTGGCTCGCGTCGCATCCCAATCAAGATGAGGACGGTTTTGAAAGAGCTGCAGCCGCGATCAACTTAGCTACTTTGCCTCCAATCACCGAATCGTTGCCCAGGGTTCTCCGCGATCGGATTCTTTGCGACGCCGGCCTGTTCCTTGGAACCATGGCAAGCCAGCGATCCGCTCCCGAGGCCGGTATCGAGATGCCGGTCGTGGGACTGGCTCGCGTCGAACGTCGTTGGGCCGGTCGTGTGGCTTGGTACCTGGCGGCGGCGTGCTTGGTCCTGGCCATCTTGGGCTGGTGGCAGGTATTCTCCGAAGGAAAGTCGTCCATCGCGCCGGGGCTTCGGCAATATGCCGAGTTTGTGCGGCAAACCAGCGACTTGGTGCGGGCTTCCTGGGTCGGAAAAGAGCCGGGTTTCACGGTGGTATCGGGTGACGTTGTGTGGAGCAATGCGAATCAACATGGCTTCATGCGCCTTGTTGGCTTGCCGCCCAACGACCCACAGGTTGCTCAGTATCAGCTTTGGATCGTCGATCCAAACCGAGACAAGCATCCGATCGACGGCGGAGTGTTTGATGTGCGGACCGCGGGGGAAGTTGTCATCCCGATTGACGCCAAGCTGCACGCCGAAAATCCCAAAGTGTTTGCCATCACGTTGGAGAAGCCGGGGGGCGTCGTCGTCTCCGGCGGACCTCTTCTCGTGGTGGCCAGCGTCACTGGTTAGCGTGGAGCACAAGACGACGTTCAGAGGCATTGAAATCTGATGAATCCTGAAGCGAAGCAAGCAAGTTTCGTCATCGACTCCGTCGCGAAGGCGGTGGCCAGCTGGACCGTTGATCGACATGCGGAGTTGAATCCAAAGCTTCCGAACCGCTACGGCCCTGGATGGCGTGCCAATTGGATCGGCCACACGCTATCGCAGATTCACATGCTGGCACAGGCGGTGTCTGTCCGAAGTGCCGAGCTGTTCATCCAAACGGCGCGGTGGACTCGAGAATCCTTCGAAATGCGCGGCGTAGAAGAGGACGACCTTGCGCGCAATACGAAGTGCATGCGCGAAGTATTGGCGAAGGAGCTTCCGATGCCTGTCAGCCGGATCGCCATCGAGTTCGTCGATGCTTCGATTGAAGCGCTGGGCAGTCCAAATGGTGATTTCGGCGGCAATGCGGAGCCAGACTCGGCACTCCGTAAGACCGTGCTCGAGTATCTGGAAGCTGTTCTCGCAGGCGATCGAAGCCGTGCTGAATCGACAGTGATCGCGATGCTCGGCAAGGGAGCCTCGGTACAGGACATTTATGAAGGCATCTTGGCGCCTGCTCAGGCGCGATTGGGCTGGATGTGGCATCACGGTGAGATCACCGTGGCCGACGAACACGTCGGCAGCGCCACGACACAGGCCATCATGGGCCAGCTCCGTCCACGCTTTCAACGAGCCAAGCCCAACGGTCGTACGATGGTCGCCACATCGACCCCGGGTGACCTGCACGAGATCGGCCTGCGGATGGTCGCCGATCTGTTTGAGATCGACGGGTGGAATGTCGTTTATCTTGGAGCAAATACTCC
>CAZUPX010000091.1:0-2279 GCA_964622155.1 uncultured Planctomycetaceae bacterium
CCGAGCGACCGCTCGATTGAACGGATCGGAACCGGGCGCAGGGACATCGTCGGCGTCTGCCGCCGGTTCGTCCTGGCGATACCGATCTCGCGGCTCGCCACTGGCGCTTGCCGAGTCGCGCGGCATAAACTCGCGACGCGGCATGTCCGCGGGCGATTCGGCCGGGCGTTGGTTGCCGTGGCGCCCGACTGTGGCTGCATGTTCGCCCTGCGCGTACTCGGGCGAATCTCGTTGTACGGTCAGAACTTGCGGCTTGGCGCCGCCAGCGTTGGGGGCCGCGGCCTCGCTTTCCGCGGGCGCTGAGGTGTCGGCCATCATGGCCTCAAACGGCAAGAACCGGCGGACCAAAAGCGCCGCGAAGACCAACATCAAGACGCCCACGATCGCCAGTCCAATCTTTGCTTCCTTGCCCACGTAATCTCCTCCTTGAGAACCCTGGCAACACGTTGACGCCTCGCGGCGCCAAGCTACTGCTCAACCGCTTGCACGACTCGCTCGGCAACGCGCATCTTGGCGCTGCGCGACCGTGGGTTTCGCGCGACCTCGACCTCGCCGGGCACCAGTGGCTTGCGCACCAGTGCTTTGTACCGCGGGTCGTCGCGAAACGTCTGTTTGACGATTCGATCCTCCAACGAATGAAAACTGATGACCACTACCCGCCCCAACGGCGCCAGGCAATCCGGGAACCGCGAAAGCGCCTGTTGCAACGATTCCAGTTCGTCATTGACCGCAATCCGCAGGGCCTGAAACGTTCGCGTGGCCGGATCGATCCGCTGGCGCCCGCGCCCGCGCGGCACCGAACGCCGGACGATCTCCGCCAGTTGCCGTGCCGTGCGAATGGGTGTCTTGGCTTGCTCCTCCACGATCTTGCGGGCGATACGCCGGCTGTAACGTTCCTCGCCGAATTCGTAAATCAGGTCCGCCAGTCGTTTCTCGTCCAACCGTAAGAGCCATTGCCACGTCGGTTCACCCTCGGTCGGGTCAAACCGCAAGTCCAACGGCCCGTGCGAATCGAAACTAAAGCCACGCTGATGGTCGGCCAACTGGTCGCTGGAGAGCCCCAGGTCGAGCACGATGCCGTGCACCGAGGGAATCGCCAACTGATTGAGGACTTCGGGAAGTTCACGAAAGTTGGCGGCCACGAGCTTGACGCTTCGCCCAGCCAGCTCTCGTTCGGCGGTCGCCAAGGCGGCCGGGTCTCGATCCAACGCTACGATCAGCCCGCCGGGCGTTATTCGCTCGACCAGCGCCGTCGTGTGTCCACCTCCCCCCAAAGTCCCATCGACGATCGTCTGGCCCGGCCTGGGCTGTAGCCATGCAACCACCTCGTCGATCATCACCGGGACGTGTGTCGGTGGTGAATGATCCATACGCGGCGGCCCGCATGAGGGCAATGACGATCGATTTGCCGGGCGTCCGACCCGAGTGCGGCGTTGCTGGTTGCTTCTTAAAAAGACCCTACCTGGGGCACTTCCTGCGCTCACGCAGGTCGGGTGGCAGAAGCGTCCCCAGCGGCACGCTTCCGCGTTCGCAACCCCAATCGGCGCTCCATGCCCTTAGAGGGTCTGCGCCGGCCAAAACGGTCAGTCGGTGGCCTTGATTGACCGTTGGGCCCAACGCACTAGGCGAACATCGGACGGACGACTCGGCTTGGACTCCTTTCTATGTGGACGCGTGGAAATCCAACTTGCCAATGTTTTGCATTACGAACCTGGCCCCTCGAAGGCACTCTCGGCCAGCTCGTCGAATTGATTCTGTCGTTGTCCGACGTACTCGGCCCATCGCCGAGGCTCCCACAACTCCAAATGGTCCTGAACTCCGACCAGCACCGCCTCTTTCTCCAATCCCGCCAGTTGAGCCAGTTCGCTGGGAATCCTCACTCGCCCCTGACCATCAATTTCCACTGCCTGGGCACGAGCGTAAAACAATCGGCTAAAGGCTCGCACTTCCTGGGCGCCTGGCGAAGACTGTGCCAACCGCTTTGCCAACTCGGCCAATGATTCCTCCGCGTACAAGGCCAAGGACCCATCCGTGCCCGGCGCTACGTATGCCACATTCTTGGCGGCCGAACTCTTCGAAAACGCGTCTCGCAATGGCTTGGGGATCGCGACGCGGAGCTTTTCGTCAATCGCACGGCTAAACGTGCCCGTTAGCAGCATTTAATCACCACAAACCCCCACAGCTCACCATCGGGACCCAAGAATACCCAGTTCGCTTGACGCGTCAAGCGGGCTTTTCGGCCGACCAAATGGCCGGCGGAACCGTGAGGCGACACAACG
>CAZUPX010000092.1:0-6468 GCA_964622155.1 uncultured Planctomycetaceae bacterium
CGGTGACCTGGCCGAACAGCCGGGCGTAATTCACGAAGCTCGGCACGTTGGTGGTCACGAATCCGTAGACCATGCTGCACGCGCCGATCATCTTGCCGGTGAAGATGCCGGTGTTGATCGCCGTTTTGGCGTAGTCGCCGATGATCGCGCCGACGAACTGCATGCCAGTGGCCACCTTCTGACCGGCGTATTCCATGTTGACCGGGCCGTACGTGTTCTTCAGGTCGCTGTTGCAGGTGCCGGCCCCCAGGTTGATCCAACTGCCCAGGTAGCTATGGCCCAGAAAACCGTGGTGCTGCTTGTTGGTGTACGCCTCGACAATCGAAGCCTCGATCTCGCCGCCGATCTTGGCCACGCGGCCGATGGTCACGGCATCCTTCAACGCCGCATGTTCCAACACGCGCGCCGATTGCTCCAGATAGACCGGCCCGCTCAGATAACAATGCGGTCCGATGGTCGCTCCCTCATCCAGCACGATCGGGCCGTTACGCGTGTCCGTGACCGCATACTGTCCCAACTGGGCGCCCGGCGCCACGAACACGCCGTCGGCCAGTTGCTGGTAGCCGCCCCCGGCCAGCCGATGCTCCAAATTGGCCGCCATCGTCTTCAGGTGATGGCGGATGATGTCGTGCGGATACTCGAACAGCGGCAACTCAGCTTCGAGCGGCGCGAGCTCTAGCGCAATGAAATCCTCGGCCGTCGGCGGCGCCGCGGACCGTCGGTCAAAACGATTCCCCGGGGGTACTAGCGCCGCACTGATCGCGGAGCCAGTTGTGACGATGCCCGGCCGGCCAGCCGCCACCATCGATCGCAGTTGTTCGAGCACTCGCACGGAAGGGACTAATCGGGCATTCAGCCATAGTGTCGGTTTCTGCGGGTCGTCGGACGCCCCGTCGAACTGACGAAAGTCGGCGGCGACCGTCTCGCACAGGTGGGGCCGCACGTGCGCGCGAAGTGGACCGCCGACTTGCGCCGCCAGGTCCACCAGCCGATAACCGCCACAACTGATCGCAAACGCCGGCTTGCCCAGCGCCACCGGATCGAGCCTGCCGACATGCTGGTCTTCGAACAGAACAATTGACATCGAAAACGACCAATTGGTTGTTCAGGTATATTCGGGCGCCATGCTCACGCCTCGTGAGCATGCCTTCGAGGCGCGTGTTGCTCTCATGCTCACGAAGCGTGAGCATGGCACCCATCAGGGATTGGCTCGCACGCCCATTAGGAAAGTTTAGCTTATGCGGGCTGTATCGGGCGCGCCAATTCTGGCGGATCGCGTTATCCGCGTTTCCCTCTCCACTCGTGGGAGAGGGTGACTCGCGCAGCGAGTCGGGTGAGGGGGCGCCATCAACGTGGATGCCGCCGCCCTAGAACTGCGGAATCGGCACGCGCTCGCCGCCCTTCATGGCCGACATGTGGGCGCAGATGCCGGTCATCGTCCAGTTGGCGCTGGTGGCGGCGTCGGGTAGCGGCATGCGACCTTCGACAATCGACGTGACAAACTCGTGGGCCAGGTGCGGGTGCGAGCCGCCGTGGCCGCTCCCCTGCGTGAACGAAAGGTGCTGCGTCTCCTTGGCGTCGTACACTCCCTTGGTCGTGAAACGGCGAATGCCCTCGGGCAGCAAATGGGCAAAGTCGGGCACTTTGACCAGCTCGGGCTTCTCGCCCCGGTGCAGCACGGCCGGCTCGTGCTCGATCCGCGGCCACTCGTACGAGACTTTGTCGGCATACACGTCGAAGCTTTCGATGTATTGCCGGGCCGTCTCGAACAGGCTGCGGGTCACCTCGGCGCACAGCTCGCTGTCGCGCATTTTGAACGTCGCCGTCTCGATGGCAAACGGCGAGCCGTATTTCGAGGCCAGCTTGTCGCTAATCCGGCCCGAGCCGTGGCACACGACGCTTTCGGCCAGCTTGCCGGGCAGGCACAGGCAGGGGCTCACGCAGTGCGTGGCGTAGTGCATCGGCGGCAAGCCTTCCCAATAGCCGGGCCAGCCGGCCATTTCCTGCAAGTGCGATCCGCGCAGAAATTGCAACCGACCAAGCACGCCTTTTTGAAACAGGTCTTTGACATACAAAAACTCGCGGCTGTAGACGACCGTTTCCATCATCATGTAATTCTTGCCGCTGGCGCGCTGGGCTTTGACGATCGCCTCACACTGGTCGATCGTCGTGGCCATGGGCACCGTGCAGGCCACGTGCTTGCCGGCCTTCAAGCCTGCCAGACTCTGCGTGGCGTGGTCGGGAATCGGCGTGTTGATGTGGATCGCGTCGACGTTCGGGTCGGCCAGCACGTCTTCCAGCTTGCTGTACCGCGCCTTGACGCCCAGCGCGTCGCCCAACTGTTTGAGCTTTTCGGTCGACCGCTGGCAGATGGCATACATCTCGGCATGCGGATGGTTCTGATAGATGGGAATGAACTCGGCTCCAAAGCCCAGCCCGATGATCGCGATGCGGACCTTTTTGTCGGCCATGATGAAATGCCTGTTTGTTCGTTGACAGGGGATCGACGGGCCATGCTAGCCGCGCGCCAAACGGCAGTCAAGAAATCGCGTTGTCGCGCCAAAGCTCATAGCGCCGGGCAGTTCATTCGAGACGTCGTCGGTACGTTTGGGAGATTACCCGCAGGGTGTGCCACTGGCTCTGCCAGCGCTCGTTTTCCGCTCCCGTACAAGGTCGCACTGGCAAGAGCCAGTGGCACACGACTCGAACGGTATCGCGCCGGCGCGCCGGGGATTGACTGTCACACCAACGGGCGTAAACTCTAAAATCTCACCTCCATTTGGCATCCGCTACGGGCCGAGTGGTGAAACGGTGTTATTTAAGACCAGGGCCGAAGTGGCGGAATGGCAGACGCGCTGGACTCAAAATCCAGTGCCCGCAAGGGCGTGAGGGTTCAAGTCCCTCCTTCGGTATTCGCGTGCAATCCGATGCAGCACGCTGCAAACTAGCGCGAGTAGCTCCGATTTCCTCGGAGCTTTTTGCGTTTTCTACTCTCCTCGGCGAGCGCGGCTCGACGCTCTCTTCGGTGCAAGTTGGCGCGATCCGCAACGTGGCCGATGCGAGCCGTTTGGCACCGTTTTCGGCACTCGACGGCACCACTGTGGGCACCATTTTCGCGCCTTCATTCCCGCCGGTTGGCCCGTCGGTGCCCGTGGCTCGCGCCACCTGGGCTTCCACGGGCGAGCTGGTCGGGATGGGCGGCAATGCCTCAACCGCCGCCGCCTGATCGCACACGCCCAACATGGTGTAGGTGTTCATCGTCAGGTTGATGTCCGAGTGCCGTGCCAGCAGTTGGGCGGTCTTCGGGGTCACACCCGATCGCGTGAGATTCGTGATGAACGTCTTCCGCAGGGCGTGGAAGTCCACCACGTGACCGTCGTCGTTCTCGTAGGCCAGGAACGACGTTTCTTCCCGTCGCTTGCGTTCCACCTCTTCCTTAGCCTCGCCGAGCCACTTGGCCCGAGCCGCATCGAGATCCTCCCGGATCATCTCGGCCGTGCGTTTGTCCGTGATCTTGAAGAGAGGTTCGTAGTGCTTGAGACCCGGCTTAGTGGCCATCCACGCTTGAACCCGCTCCGCGAAGTCACGCCGGATCGGCAACACGTCGGTGCGACGGCGTTTGGAATGGCCGGCGGCGACAGTCAGCGTGGGCGGGTCCGATTTGAAGTTGAACGATTGCTGGGTCACCGAGCCAATCTCATTCCGTCGATAACCGGTGTATGCGCCAATGATATACAGGATGGCTCGATCCGGCCCAGGGACCTTCTGGAGCTCTCGCCCGTGTTCAGCTGAATCAAGGAGCAGACCGAACTCTTCAATCGAAAGCGGCCGGCGAATGCGTCGACGATCAAGGTCGGCGTTCATTTTGGATAGGTGAGCCAGCCGATCATCGTTCGTGCGTCGGTCGCGCACCAACCAGCGTGTGAGCATCTTGATGGCCAGCAGGTAGTGATTGCTGCTGGCGATGCTCTTCCCCTTGGCTCGCAGGTCCGAAAGGCACGCATGTACCTGACTGGCCGAAATGTCGTCGATGCGTTCAAACCCGCAGCCTGTGGTTATGGCTTCGACTCGCTGATTCGTGGTGTTGACGTAGTCCGCCGTCGAACCCTTGTTGGTCAGATACGCCTCGAAGTCGGCCACGTGTTCACTGAGCGGACGTTTGCGGTGCTCGTCGAACGGGTCATCCAAGCCGGCAGCTTTGCGCTCAGCCTTGCGAACCGCTTCATTGAGCATGGTTTGAGCCGCGCTCTTATCGGTGGCCAACGGCACCCGCTTCTCGAGGCCATGCTCGTCGCGGTAGCGTCCCCACCACTTCTTCGAGTTCATCGTGATCATCTTGCCGGTCTTCGGATCTCGTCGCTTGACCGGCTTCTTGTAAAGACTTGCCATTGATCTCAAATCTCCAAAATCCCGCCCACCCCGGGCGGTACAGGGGTCACAAGTTCGCTCATCCGGGAGTGGAACTCAAGTTTGCTGCTCGCCGCGCGTTGGCCGGCTGCCCATGTATCTGCCACAGACGCCACACGTCGTGCGGATTTGGCCGTTGGCTGGCGGATAGTCGACCCAGTCCTCGGGCCGGCACCGATGCTGGGCGGGTTGGTCTGGTTGGTCTAGTGGCTCTGCCGGCTCTTTCTCCGGTTCTGGCCAATCTTGATCCAACGATGTTGGCTCGTAGTCCGATTCAGACCAACCAGAACCACTAGAGCCACCGTCGACGTTGCTATCCGTGACATGGTTTGCATCAGTTTGCATCACATCGGCCACAAACCACACCGACGTACCGTGCTCGTCACGGCTGTCGATTGCTTTCCCACCGACGACCCGACCGCGTGCGTGCCGCAGCTTGTTTCCAAGCGACCGCGGGCTTGGGAGCTTTCCTGCGGGTGCCGGACACAGATCGAGAATGGCGCTGCGGAGAAGGTCGTATTCACCTGGAGCCTTCTCTAGCCGATCGAGAAGTTTGGCCGCAGTGAAGCCGGTCCCGTCTGAGTCGATCTCGGGCCATCCCTGGATCACCGCCCGCACTGCCGCCGCTTCCCGGTCCGACGATCGAGCCAGCTCCTCTCGCGTTTCCCCTGGATCGGGCAAGCCTGCCCACACGAGCGCCTGTCGCACCAGGTCCGACCATTCTTCAAATGATCCCCACGGTTTGAGATTCTGACTGGGCCGGCCGGCCCGGCAGTAGGCATAGAGGATCGTTAGGGCCGACGAGAGCAGGCGGGGCCGCTGCTCGCGGACCCAGCCGAGAAGGTTTGAGTGCCTGAAGCCTTCGCGTTGCTCGGGGTTTTCCAGTTTCGACTCGAGCCGGATGTGGCACACACGCCGGCTGGTGTCGGCCAACAGCACGACATTGTTCCCGGTCGCGGACCAGGTCGTCACCAAGGGCATCTCGACGATTTCGGACCGGCCGAGAATGCGGTCCTTCCACATGGTGCCTGTGAGGGCGGCATCGAGGGATGCGCTGCCCAGCTCGGCGGCGATGTTGTCGATCAGCACCATCTGGTCGCCGCCAAGTGCGATCGCAGTGATCCGCTTGCGCATTTCGTCGTCTTCTTTCGGACACGACATCCGGGCGATCAGACGACCGGTGACGATGAACGATGCCGCGTCCGCCAACAGGGACTTGCCACTAGCCCGAATGTTGGCGTCGATCAGGAAGAGTGGACTCGGTCCCGCGAATGCATGCCGGGCCAGGGGCGTGAGCACCATCGCCAACCAGGCGGCACGGTGGGCCTCCTTCACGAAGGGAAAGTCGCAGACGACCTCGAACAAGGTCTGGCAAGCAGCACGGGCGTCTTCAACCGACGGATTGTCGGCAACCTGAATCAGCGGCCCGGTGGGTTCGTAGAACAGGCCCGTCTCGCTGTCGTAGCCGGGCGCCTGCAGTACGGTGCCGTTCGGTCTCAGGATCGGGCTGCTGATCACGCCCTCAAGGTGCCGCACGCCCGACCAGTACCCGCGTGCGGCAACTGCGCTGGTGCAGAACGCTGGAGGATGCACCTGGTTAACCTCCTCGCCCTCCTCGGTCTCTTTCCGCTTCACGAACCGGGCGACCGCAGTGAGCCGTTCACGGAGGCTGGCCTCCTTGATGATGACGATGCGCGGGGTGTTAGCCGGCCGTTTAATGCCCTTGAGAGTGCGGGAACTGTGGTCGTGGTGGATCTGCACCAGAGTCCCGCCGCGCTGGAACACGACCTGATCCGAGCCCAACGCCTCGATCGCCTGGTCATTGACGACATGCTCATCGGGCGTGACCTCAATCTCCGGTCGACGATCCTGCCCGTCGGCCACGGGCTCAGGCGCCCACGTCTGGGCGTCGGCGATCGCCTGCAGCAACAGTTCCTTACCATCAGGCTTCCGCAGCACGTCGCGGACGTCCTGGCCCTCGCTTTCTTTGAACTCAACCGGCAGCACAGCGATTCGCGCCGTCGTCACTTTCCCGTGAAGCACGCGGGCCGAGAACTTGGC
>CAZUPX010000093.1:0-1905 GCA_964622155.1 uncultured Planctomycetaceae bacterium
GCCGCGAGACTCGCCTGAGGGCTTCTGACTGGACCGTTCGTTACCCTGTTTCCCCTCAGGTTTGCGCTCGGCTTGACTTCTGCCTGGAGGTTTTCCGCCGCGCGATTTCTCCCCTTCCTTTCCACGAGGCTCGCCGTGAGCCAGCGACACAGTCAGGCACAACGCCATCGCCAGCGCCGCAGGAACAAATTGCCGAGTCATGGTTTTTCCTTGTGTTAAGGGCGCAAAGCACCAAGTGGTCCAAGCAAGTAATCGATTCCGGTGATCGGCCGTACTGTTGCCATCGCCGTTACCCACATGGTCTGCGAATTTGCGTTGAACTACAAGGCGCCCCCAGCACTGCAGGAAGCCGCCAGCGGTCGCGACAGGGCCTCTGAATCGCGTCCCAATGCCGATTTCCGGCGGGGGCTTATACCCTTGCCCGCTTCGAGAAGATCGTTTCCAGTGCCGTTATGGGGCTCGCTTTTGCGGAACTCGCATGGGCAAGCCGATCTAGAACGCCGTTTGAAACGGGAGGATTGGCCAATTCGTTTGGTTCAACTCCCGGACGAGAGCTGCGTCTACCCCCGCCGCGGCCGAAACTCATCGGCGAGCGTTCGGCCTTCGAAGCCGCACTCGAATGTGTGCAGGCCAAAACGGTCGGACAGGTCGCCGCAGACCTGGACGCCGCGGACGCTGTTGCCTTTGGCGTCCAGCGGGGGAGAGAAGATGCCGATGCCGAACTGGCCGGGCACGACCGCCACGATGCCGCCGCCCACGCCACTCTTGGCGGGCAGGCCCACGCGAAACGCCCATTCGCCGGCATAATCGTACATGCCGCACGAGAGCATGATGCTCAGCAGGTCTTTGACGTACTCGGCCTTGAGTGCCCGTTCGCCGGTCACGGGGTTGACGCCGCCATTGGCCAGCGTGGCACCCATCACGGCCAGGTCGTGGCAATTGACCAGCAGCGCGCACTGCTGGAAGTACAGCTCCAGGGTTTCCTCGACGCGGTCCTGGATCATACCGAAGTTGAGCATCAAGTGGCCGATCGCCCGATTGCGGTGGCCGGTGGCGCGTTCGGACATGAAGATCGAATTGTCGACGAACACCTGGTGGCCGAAGTAGCGGCCGAACATGGCCAGCATGCGCGAGATGCGCTCCGAAAAATCCTTGCCGTCGATCAGGTCGGCGGTGGCAATCGCCCCGGCGTTGACCAGCGGGTTGAACGGCCGGTTCGTGGTTTCGTCCAGGACGATCGAGTTGAACGCTTCGCCGGTAGGCTCCACGTTCACCTTGTTCAGCACGTGCTCGCGGCCGTGATCCTCCAGGGCCATGCCGAACATGAACGGCTTCGATATCGACTGCAGGCTGAACACGTGCTGGCAGTCGCCGACTTCGACGGCCTGGCCGTCGGCCGCCACCACACTGATTCCGAACCAGTCGGGGCTGGCCTTGGCGAGTTCGGGAATGTAGTCGGCCACTGTCCCGTCGGTAAGGTTTTTGTATTTGGCGTGCAGTGCGGTCAGAGTCTCGCGAAACGGCGCCGCGGCCGATCGCATGCGAGTCACGAGCGAGTCGAGATCATTGCGGCTGGTATCGGCGGGCACGGTGAAAGATCCTCGTTTCGGTTGGAAGCAGACTCGCGGCGGAGCGGACAATCCCAGACTGTGTTGAATTGCTAGGCCATCACGCGCTGGGCAATGGTTTTGAATTCCTGCGTCAATGGATGATCGGGAAAACGGATCGCAAAGAGGCCGCTAGAGGCCAGGCTCGCCATTTCCGAATTCAACGGCAGCATGCCCGCGACGGGCGCGCGGTACGTCGTTTCGATTTGCCCCTTGAGCATCTCGCGGTTCATGCCCTGCGGAATCTTATTGACGATGAGCATGATGTTTCGCACTTCCAGGCGGTGGGCCAGCTCGA
>CAZUPX010000094.1:0-4951 GCA_964622155.1 uncultured Planctomycetaceae bacterium
AGACTGCGGCGCGATTGCGGCGCGACATGCTCGATCAGATTGTCTTTCGCGGCACGGCTGCCGAGTGGCGCGCGGCGAAGTGCGGCACGCTGTGGCTCGATACGATCGAGGGTGGACCCGGTTACCGGATTCGCAAGTTTCGTTACGAGGCCCTGCCGGGCATGTGGATTCCAGGACTGTTGTATCTGCCCGAGAAGCTCGAAGGCCGCGTGCCGGTGGCAATCAACGTCAATGGCCATGCTCCCGAGGGGAAGGCCGTCGACTACAAGCAGCTTCGCTCGATCAACCTGGCCAAGCGGGGAATGTTGGTGCTCAATGTCGAGTGGTTCGGGATGGGCCAACTGCGCACGAGCGGCTTTGCTCACGGCCGCATGAATCAACTCGATTTGTGTGGCGCCAGCGGCCTGGCGCCGTTCTATCTGGCTTTGCAACGGGCGGTTGACATCGCCGCTTCGCTCGATCACGCCGACCCAAAACGCATCGTCGTGTCGGGTCTTTCCGGGGGAGGCTGGCAAACGATCCTCATCAGCTCGCTCGACGAGCGCGTGGCCGTGGCCAATCCGGTAGCCGGCTACGGCAGCTTTCAGACCAACATTGCCTTCGACGACATGGGGGACAGTGAGCAATCGCCGGCGGACATGGCGATGGTCGCCGACTACGCCCACCTGACCGCGCTGCGGGCGCCGCGGCCGACGCTGCTGACGTATAACGCCGCCGATGATTGCTGCTTCAAGTCGGGTCACACGCTGGGCCCGCTGGTGGAGGCGGCGCGGTCGGTGTTCGCGCTGTACGGAGCGGAAGACAAACTGCGCTCGCACGTCAACCACGTGCCCGGCACGCACAACTTCGAACAAGAGAATCGCGAGAAGTTCTATTCGCTCCTCGGCGATTGCTTCTATCCCGAGGACACAAGCTTCGTCCGTACGGAGATCCCTTCGGAGGCGGAACTCAAAACGGCCGAAGAGCTCAACGTTCCGTTGCCCGATCGGAACGTCGATTTTCATCGCCTGGCCGAGAGCCTGATGGCGTCGCTGCCGACTCGGCCGTCACCGCCGAGCGAAACGCCCGCCGCCGACGCTTGGCGCCAGCAACGTCGCGAACAGCTCATGGCCCTGTTGAGAATCCCGAACTATGAGGCCGCCGGTTCGGGCGAGACGACGAGCACCGCCGGAGTGTACAAACTCACGTCGCGCGTGTTGAAGATCGGCTCGAACTGGAGCGTGCCGGCGGTCGAGATCACGACGCAATCTGTCGCGCATCAAAAGACGGCGATAGTCGTCGCCGATGCAGGCCGCTCGTCAGTGGCCGAGGCGATCGGCAATCTCGCCGACGACGGTGCCCGCGTGTTGGCCGTCGATCCGGTGTTCATGGGCGAATCGCAAACGAAGGCTCAGGACCCACAGTACACCTATCCGCTGTTTGTCTCGGCGGTCGGCGAGCGAGCACTGGGGATTCAGGCGGCACAATTGGTGGCCGTCGCACGCTGGGCGCGCGGGGGACAGGCCGACGGCCAAGTCAACTTTGTTGCCTGGGGTCCCCGAGCGAGCATGGCGGCGCTCGTGGCCGCCGCGATCGCGCCCGCCGACATCTCGGGCGTGGAAATGAACGGCGCGCTGGCAAGCCTCAGGGAACTCATCGAACACGATAAGGCGGTCGAGGATCTGCCCGAGCTGTTCGCCTTTGGACTGCTCAAAGAATTCGACGTTCGCGACATCGCTGCGCTAGTTGTCCCGCGAGCAGTCACGTTACGAACGAGCGGGCCGTGACGGTGGCGGAATGATCGCCTGTGGGCCGTGGTGCTGGTCGGCCTGACGCTGGGGCTGTGCTGGTTCTTCGCGTAACGTTCTTGGCGGCTGATCGCAAGACGTGCTACCTGGACAACGCGGCAGAACGATTTTGAAACGAATGGAAGCCAAGGGAAATTCGACGCTGTTGCGCGACCAGAACGATCACCTTCAGCGCCTCCTGCACGAATATTGGCGCGAGTATGATTAACGCGTGCCAAGAACATACAGATCGGAGCGGCGATCAAGGAGTCATACAGTGGATTTTCGAGATGAGCTATGCTTCGTCCAATTCATTCATCCCGGTGGGGAACATCGTCCCGACGGGCATCGGCTCAAGAACTGGAATCGCGGTCCCCATAAGCGCAAGTTTGTGGAGAATTTTGGAAGGTGCGTCAGAAGCGAGGACGATTTTGAGGGGCTCCTCCGCTTTTGGACGGAATGGGAGCCTCAGGCGGAGGTGAGCGCCACGATCAAGGAGCAAGTGCCCGACGGGCCGCGCTATGTTTACAAGCCGTTCTGCGTGGTTCCTCAATCGTATGACGGATTACAAAACACAGACCCGTTCGTCTTCGGAAATTTCTTTTACACGGGGTGTCAGCAACACACCAAGAGAGGACCAACTCAACTGAGGTATTTGGAGCGAGGATCAGTGATCCTCTTTGGCTCTTGCGTCAGAGAGCGGTTCGCAATCGATACTGTGTTTGTCGTCGACAGGTGGGTTGACCACAACGCCAGCGACGTGAAACGGCTTTTTTCAGCCACAGTGCCTGAGATTTATCGCGAAGTAACCCTCGATGCTTGGTATGCAGACGGTGATTCCGACGGTCGGTGCACGCCATTGGCTGCGGGTCTTTCGTTCAGGCTCTATTGGGGCGCCACAATCGCCGATCCCGTCGACGGAATGTTTAGCTTCTTCCCGTGCATGCCGGCAAAAACGAGCCCGAACGGGTTTGCACGTCCCGTGATTACCAATCAGGCAGTCATCACAGCCGTTCTTCGTCAAGGCAAGAGGTTGAACCGTGGCATAATGCAATGCGAAGTAGCGCAGTATTGGAAAGACGTTTGCGCCCAGGTCGAGTCAGCAGGCCTCTGGCTGGGCGTGTATGCAGAACAGCCCAAGAGGGTCGCTAGATAATCTCAGCCAACTCGACCGAGCGATGCTCTTCCACCGAGCGATAGCAGGCCTCGACGAGAGCCATCGTGTGCAGGTTGTCTCGACCGCTGAGATTTGGCTCGACCCCGTCCTCGAGCGCGCAGAGCAGCTCGGCCATCGGGCCAACAAAGGCGTCGGGAAACCAGACTTCGTTCCAGCGAGGTTGAATCCACTGAGGCCCGCGGCGCGTGGTCGTAAAATCGAGCGTACTGGGAGTGCGCTTGGGATACTCGGGCCAGCCGATCGTGCCGCGGGCCATGCCCTCGGTCCCCTCGACGCGCCAACTTATCGCGATGTCCTCCGCAGCCCCTTCGCGCGCTGGACCGGTCCACACGTCATCGCAGGCGGCCGCGCGTAACCCGTCGGCATATTCCAGAATGTACAAACAGATGCCGTCGGCATGAGCGAACTGCTTTGACGTGCGCGGGTCGGGACGAACGCTGGCAAACACACGCTCGGGATCGCCAAACCAGAATCGAAACGTATCCAGATGATGGATGCTCATGATTCGCAACGTGACCCAGCCCAGCCGTTGCTGCCACGGCATCCAATGCGGGATGGCGCGCATGTCGATCGTCGCCAGCACCGCCTGGCCAAGCTCTCCGCTGGCTAGCAGTGACTTGCAGGCGCGGATCGACTGGTCGTATCGCATGTTCTGGTTGACGGCCAACTTGATGCCCGCCTCGTCACACATGGCGACGATTCGCCGAGCGTCAGCGTAGTCGACCCCGATTGGTTTCTGAGCCAGGATGCCGCGCACATGGTCGGAATGCTTGACGATCTCGGCAATCACCTCGGCTTGCACGTCGGGCGGAACGGCAATATCAACCACTTCGACGCGCGGGTCGGCGAGTAGCTCCTCGTACGAATCGTAGACTTTGGCGATAGCATGGCGCGCTGCGACTTCGCGCGCCCGATCCGGCCTGCGCGAAGCGATAGCAGCAGGATTGAAGCCGGCCGCGCGATACGCCACGAGGTGACAATCGGCCATGATGAACCCGGCCCCAATGCAGCCGATGCCGACGCGCACATTGCGCGGCAACCGCGGGAGGTAGTCCAAGTCAACGTGGGGAGTGTTCTCTGTTGTGGCCATCGGTAGGACTGTCTTCGGGTGCGGGTGCAACTCTCGTATGCCCATCTAAACAGCCGCCACGTCGCGCCGCTAGCAGTCACCCCTGGGGCGCGGCCCCTCACAGGCCGCAGGGCCAGCCCTTGCGGCACGACCCGCAAGACTTGAGCAAACCGGCCCGATTTCCCGTCCGGAAAAGTCGCCGCATTTTGCTTGCAGCCTCGCAAAAACGCCCCGTCGAGCCGCTTTCCTGCCCGCTCTGGACAAACTAGGAAATCTCATCCGCTTATTCCGGTTATTCCGCAGGCCGGGCTGTTTATGGAGCATAACGATTGATCCGTCGATGACTGTTTTGCGGGATGTTCGTCTTATCGCAGTTAGGTAGACGATTCCAAAATTAACGGGGGGGAGTCGATCATGTTTACGCTCAAGCGAAGTCTGGTTGCCTGGGCGGCAACCGCGCTTGTCGCCGCCGCGGCTTCGGCGGGCGACTATTGGAGCGAGGAACCGATGCCGAGCCGCTATTCGAAGGCTCGGACCGTTCGATACAACGCAGACGGCCGCAAGATCACGGTTTGGCGAGACCTGACCAAGGTTTCGCAAAACGAGGCCGAGCCGAGCAATCCATTCGATGCTCCGGACGCTGGAGAATCCACGCCGGATACCATCTCGTCCTCGTCGCCGGAATCCGAGCCCTCCTACGAAAGCAATGCGCAATCGCAATGGGGGTCGTGCGGCGATGACGGCGGCGACTGCTACAACCAATGCGGTGGCTGTTCGTGCCTGCCCTTCTGGGCCCATCGCACGGGCCTGTGGGGTGAATACCTGTATCTGAGGCCGACGGGCGTCGACGTGGCGCACGCGATCCAGCAAGCCAACGTCGGCGGACCCGGCCCCACGCCGGCCGGCGATGTGTTCACGATCCAACCGATCTTTACGTCG
>CAZUPX010000095.1:0-7142 GCA_964622155.1 uncultured Planctomycetaceae bacterium
GCCCGTCGTTGTGGATGCCCACGAGCGGCTTGATGACGCTGCCCCCTTGTACCTCGTGATCGTATTGACGAATCACCCAGTGCTTGCTGGCGACATTGAGTGAGCCAAGAATCTTGACCAACGAATCGGTAAAGTCCGCGCCAGCGACGGAACCCCATGCAATCTCACTCTCGGCCGGCGGCGAGTACACCGCTTCCCGCACCACCGGCGGCCGGCCGTCGTGCAAAAACTCCATCGTCAGGTCGGCAACCTGGTGCTCTGCGTACTTGAGCGTCAGCCGGCCCGTGGGCACGAACTTGCCGATGACCGTGGCCTCGACCCCTTCGGACTTCGCCAGCGCCGACAACTCGTCCCACTGGTCCGGTCCGACCGACAGGATCATGCGCTCCTGGGCTTCGGAAATCCAAATTTCGGTGTAGCTGAGCCCCTCGTACTTGAGCGGCGCCCGGTCGAGCCACACCTCGGCGCCAATTTTCTCCCCCATCTCGCCCACGGCGCTCGAGAATCCACCGGCCCCGCAATCGGTTATCGCGTGATACAGGCCCCGATCGCGTCCGGCCAAAATCACGTCCAGCAGCATCTTCTCGGTAATGGCGTTGCCGATCTGTACGGCACCGCCTGAAATCGATTCGCTCTGGTGCGTCAATTCGGCCGAGCTGAACGTCGCCCCGTGAATGCCGTCGCGTCCGGTGCGTCCGCCAACGGCGACGATGAAGTCTCCCGGTCGCGGCTCCTTGAACGACTTGTCGCGCGGGATCAGTCCCACGTTGCCGCAAAATACCAGCGGATTACCCACATACCGCGGGTCGAAATAAATCGCGCCATTGACGGTCGGAATTCCCATTCGATTGCCGTAATCGCGCACTCCGGCCACGACCCCTTGCATCACGCGCCGCGGGTGCAAGGCTCCGCCAGGCACGTCGGCCGCGCGCGTGTCGGGCGGGGCGAAACAAAATACGTCGGTATTGGCGATCGGCTTGGCGCCCATGCCGGTGCCCAACGGATCGCGGATCACGCCGCCGACACCCGTGTTCGCTCCGCCATAGGGTTCCAGGGCCGACGGATGATTGTGCGTCTCGACCTTGAACACGACGTTGTTCGCGTCGTCGAAGCGGATAACGCCCGCATTGTCGGCGAACACGCTCACGCACCAGTCGTCCGCGCCGAGCGAGCGGCGAATCTCGCCCGTGGCGGCAAAGATCGTTTCCTTGAGCATGTTGTTGAACTGGCGGGCGCCATCCGGGCCGCGATACGAAATCCGGCCCGCCAGGGTTTTATGGCTGCAATGCTCGCTCCACGTTTGCGCGATGGTTTCCAGCTCGACGTCGGTTGGATCGCGATCGAGTTGTCGAAAATGCCCCTGGATGGTTTGCATCTCGACCAGCGACAAGTAGAGCTGGCCCTCGCGGCTCAGTCGCACCAGACCGTCGTCGTCGAGCGACCGCAGCGGCACGCGGACCAGCTCGAACTCGTAGGGTGAGCCCAATTCCAGCCGGTCAAAGCCGAGCTGGCCGACGACGACTTGCTCGATGGCGTCGTTGGCCAATACTTTGCTTGCCAGGAGTTGCAGCTTTTCAGGCGGGAAATTGGCCAGCCAATACTTGCGAAACGTGCGCACGGCCTCGACTTTTGCCTGGCCATTGGCTGCCGTCGACAGCGCATCGCCGATGGCAGCCTGGGCGCTTTGGGCCACTGGGTCCATAACGCCCGGCTTGGGCAGCACATAGACCACCTGGCAATCGGGCACTGACCCCACTGTGCCGATTTCGGCGACTGCCGGATCGACCAGCCGAGGATCACCGACAGGCGACCAGAGGCTCCGCTCGACAATGCTGTCGGCCAACAGTTCGCGCGCCAGCCGAGCAACCTGTGGTTCGTCAAGGTTGCCTTGAATCAGATAACCATGCGCGCCGGCGATCTCGGCCGCTTCGCACAGTCCAAGCTCGGCCGCGGCGGCCGCCACCGTCACAGCGGCTCGGTCGGGCTCGCCCGCAGCCGGATAGATGTCAACTTCCCACAGCATCTCGAATGCGTTTGGCCTCGCTCAGAAGTCGTTCCAGCGTGGCGGCGTCGCCAGCCTCCAAAGCCTGGCGACACTGGGCCATCAGTTCCGCGAAGCGATCGAGCGACGCGAGCAAATGGACCCGGTTCGAGAGCAGGATTTGGCGCCACAGCAGCGGGTCGCCTGCCGCGATGCGAGTCGTATCCTGCCAACCCCCGGCCGTAAGCGTAACGTACTCCTCGGGGGTCGAAGCCGCAATGGCCGCCGCCACCAGATGAGGGAGATGACTGGTGGTGGCTATCGCCCGATCGTGTTGGTCTGCCGACATTTGCACAACTTTGGCGCCCAGGTTGGTCCAAAAGTCAGACACCGCCGTGCAGTCCTCCGCTCGCGTGTCGCTGATGGGCGTAACGACAACCGTCCGTCCGACAAACAGCTCCGCGTTGGCATGTTGGGGTCCGCGCTTTTCGTTGCCGGCCAAAGGGTGACTGCCGACGAAATGGACCCCGTGCGGCCAGTCAGGACTCGCCGCGGCGGCGGCGAGTTGCCCGACGATCTGAGCCTTCGTGCTGCCGGCATCGGTAATCAACGTGCCCGGGCGGCATACGGGCGCGATTCGTCGCACCTGTTCGACGATGGCATCGACCGGAGCGCAGACAACAACCAGGTCGGCCTCGGCCACGGCCTCCTTCGAGTCGGCAGCAATCGCAGTAATGGCGCCCAATCTGTGGGCCGCTTCAAGCGTGGCCGGCCGAGAACCGGTGCCGATCACCTTCGTGGCCATACCGCGACGGCGGACCGCCAGGCCGACGGAACCTCCGATCAGCCCGACACCGACCACGGTCACGCAATTCCAGGTTTTCATGACCCAAGCCGAGTTGTTGATCGCTGTCAATTCAATTGCAGACAGTGCCGAAGTGACGTTCAACGATTTTAGTGGCGTCCAGAGATTTTAACAGAACGACGCCGGTTGTGCAGGATTCGAAGGACCCCAGGGCTCGAGCGTTCCGTGCCGCCCCAGCGTTCTTGATAGAATGATTAGACATTCCGCACCGCCTTGGCTGCGTGGGAGCACTCCGTGACCGTAATCCCAATCATTGGCGAAGCCCGAATGGGCACCAAGCAGTTGGCCGCCTTGTGTCGGCGGCTGTCGACATCGCTGGGGGCAGGCGTCGACGTGCGGGCCATTTTTGCCCGTGAGGCGCTGGCGGCTCGTGGCGCCGCGCACAGCCGATTTGCCGAGATCAGCCAGGGTATCGACCGCGGCTCCACGATCACTGACGCGTTGGTCAACACTGGCAACTATTTTCCGCACTTCTTTCGCGCGCTGGTCGAGGTCGGCGAGCAAAGCGGCCATTTGCCCGAGGTGTTTCGCCGGCTGGCCGAACACTACGAGCATCAGCTCAAGATGCGCCGCGTGTTTCTGGCCGCGATCACCTGGCCCGTCGTGGAATTGGTGTTGTCGCTGGGCGTGATTGGGGCGTTGATCTGGCTGATGGGCGCCATTCCGGCGCTCAAGAAGAGCAACATCGACATGCTGGGCTTCGGACTGACTGGTACGAGCGGATTGATCACCTACTTGGGTTTCCTGGCGGCCGTGACCGTAGTCGGTTTTCTCGTTTATCGCGCGATGTCACGGGGTGTGTTTTGGCTGACTCCGGTGCAACGTGTCGTGATGAGCATCCCGCAACTCGGCTCGACGCTGAAAACCCTGTCGCTGGCGCGATTGGCCTGGACGCTGCACGTGACGCTCAACTCTGGAATGCAGCTTCGGCCCGCCCTCAAGATGTCGTTGGCCAGCACGAACAACGTGGTCTACACTCGGCACATCGACCAGGTATTGGCCGACGTTCGCGACGGCCGCGAGCTGCACGAAGCCTTTGCCGAGACTGGGGCCTTTCCGCTCGATTTTATCGATATCGTCCAGGTGGGCGAGCAGAGCGGCCGCCTCGTGGAATCGTTGGCGCACTTGTCGGAGCAATATCAGGATCGGGCCCGGCTGGCGATGAACATGCTGGCGATCCTGATGGGCGTGGCCGTCACGTGCTTAATCGCCGGGGCCATCATTTTTGTGATCTACCAGATCTTCACCCGTGCCTATCTCCAGCCGATCAATGACGCGCTGCGGATGAAGATTTAACGTATCGCGAAGCGCCGAGCCTGCTCGGCAATGTCGACGCCAACCATCTCGCCCCAGGCGGCGAGAAAGCGGGCGTACATCGGGCCGGGCACGCCGGCGCCGATCGGGCGGCCATCGAACCGCACGACCGGGATGATGCACGACGAGGTGCTGGTCAGATACACTTCGTCGGCAGCCGCGACGTCGGCCGCGGTCAGATTGCGCTGGCAGTGTTGCACACCCAATCGCTCGGCAAGTTCGAACAGCACGGCCAAACTGATGCCCGGAAGTATTTTTTCCCGCGGCGGCGTTATCAGTCCCTCGATGGTTTGCAGGACGATGTTGGCAGTGGTCGTCTCAGCGACACATCCGTCGGCGTCGAGCATCAAGGCGCGGCTGCCGGGGTCGCGCCGCCGGGCGCGAAGATCGGCCAGGTAGTAGTGCATGCGGCTGCGGCACTTCAATTCGCGCGGCCAGCACGCTTCGGCCACTTGGGCCACGTCGCTGGTGACCAGCGACTGGCCGAGCTTGTAGTGGTCGGCCCAGAGCTCGAAGCGGAGCGGAAAGGTGTGCAGCCCGACGGTCGGGCGGCCGGCTCCCTTGCCACGCATCGGCACGTACTCGCCTGGCGTGACGAAAATCGCCAGACCCAGGTCGTCCCCCTCGGCCAGCAGCGGATGATTCCGCTGGACCAATTCGCGCGCGATGCGGATTAACTCATCTCGCGACAAGCCTGCGTCCACCTCAACGATGGCCAGCGACCGTAGCAACCGATCGACGTGCGCTTCGAGCCTGAACAACTTTCCGCCAAACGTGCGCAACTGCTCGGCAACAGCCGTCCCCTGCACGAAGCCCCCGTCTGTGACCGAAACCGCGGCCTCGGCGGCCGGGATGAAGCGGCCATTCAGGTAAGCGAGCATGGTAGGGGTCAGGGGCTAGGGGCTGGGGACTAGGGATGAAGAAAAAAGAAGGAAGACAGACAAAGACCTTCGAGCCGGGAACAATTCAGCGTTAGACTTTCGATCGTACTTTTCTAGCCCCTAGCCCCTACTTCTCTTTCCCTGCCAGGTATCACGCCGAAACAGCTCGGTTTCAAAGACCTGGCGCACGGCCGGCTTGTCCAGGCACCAGCCCGGGCCGACGAAATAGTCGCTCGGGGCGTCGCCACTGATCCGCTCGACCATCGTCGTCGCCGGCAGCAGTTCGAGAAAGTCAACCAGCGTGCGGATATACTCGTCTCGCTCCATCAGCGTCACTTCGCCGCGAGCAACCTGGTCGGCCAGCGGAGTATTCTTAACTGCGTACAGATTGTGAATCTTGACGGCGTCCAGGCCCAGCCGCGCAATCTCGCGCGCCGTGGCCATCATGTCCGCGTGCGTTTCGCCGGGCAGCCCTAACATCACATGGGCGCAAATCTCAATACCGCGGCCCCGGCTGCGGGCCATCGCATCTAGAAAAGCATCGTAGTGGTGGCCTCGATTCATCCAATCGAGCGAACGATCGTGGATCGTCTGCAGGCCGTACTCGACCGACAGGTAAGTCCGCTTGGCGATTTCTTCCAACAGGTCCAACACGTCGTCGGGCACACAGTCGGGGCGCGTGCCAATGGCCAAGCCGACCACCGCCTCGTGCCCAAGGGCTTCTTCATACACGGCCCGCAGCCGGTCGACCGGCGCATAGGTGTTGGTGGCGGGCTGGAAGTAGGCCAGGTACGCGCCCACGCGGCGATAGCGGCGTTTGAGGCTTTTGATCCCTGCGTCGATCTGGTCGGAGATGGCCTGCCGCGGAAGCCGGCGGCTGGGGCTAAAGCTGCGGTTATCGCAAAACGTACATCCGCCAGTCGCCACCGTGCCATCGACATTGGGACAGGTAAAGTGGGCGTCGACGCTCACCTTCTGCACCCGGCAGCCGAACCGGTGGCGAAGGTAGCGGCTGTAACTAAAATAACGCAGGCCACTAGCAGCCCCGTTCAAACTTACGGCCAGAGGAGGTGCAGCCATGCGATCAAATGTTCGGCAGAAAGGTCGCAAAGTGTTGTCCGGAGTCGATTTAGCCCGAAATTGGTTTGACTACCAGGGACATTGTACGTAAACTCAAGTTGGGCCGGGCTGAATTCTTTTCGATCATAGATTTTCTTCTTTGGGGCAACAAGAGAGTTGCCATGCATGGCGAATTGATTCCATTGGGTGGAGGCGACCCGATACCTTTGTTGAAGAAGAATCTGCTGGTCGGTCGTCGCGAAAGCTGCGACATCGTACTGCGATTCTCCAACGTATCGGCGCATCACTGCCAACTGATTTGCAACGGCGGTTACTGGTACGTCAAGGACCTCAAGAGCCGCAACGGCGTCAAGGTCAATGGCTTGCGCGTGACGGGCGAGAAGCGGATCGATCCCGGCGACGAGCTGGCGGTCGCCAAGCATCGCTATGACGTGCGCTACTCGCCCTACGATCTGGGCGCCGTCGGACCACCGCCCGACGACGAGTCGGCCGATATCATGAAACAATCGCTGTTGGAGCGTGCCGGGCTCGAAATTCGGAGTGTTCGGCCCGAGCCCGTGGCGAAAAAGCAACCGGGCGGCCGCTACGACGTTTTGGATGATGGCGAAGGTCAGATCAAAGATCCCAACCGGCCGGTTTAGCCTATGAGTCAGTCTCGACTCATGCCTACTCCCAATGCTCGGCGACGACGCTCGCCGGTGCGCTCGCGGAGGTGCGCGACCTCGCTGAATGGCTGAGAAGAAGAAGCAGAAAATCCGCGCCCAGTTTCGCAAGAACCGCACACCGCGGACTCGCTCCGAAGATTGGACTCGCCGTTTTAGTCGCGAGGAGGTCGAAGAGCAGCCCGACGTCGCCACCAGCGAGCGTGTCAGCGGCAAGGGCGAGCTGACTCGCAAGCGGACCGTGCTGGGCGCGACGGTTGAGGCCGAGGAGTCCGGCTTTGGAGTGCTGCTTGACGTTGATCCCACCACGGTTGAACGCGGACGCGTTTTGGCGGTTCACGGCTTGACCAGCACGGTCG
>CAZUPX010000096.1:0-1728 GCA_964622155.1 uncultured Planctomycetaceae bacterium
CGACGTGATGGCGCCAGCCGGCGCCGCCGGCGCGGCTTCGACCTGAACCGCAATGGTCACGGTCGCCGTGTCCGAGTCGGTACCTGCCGTCGCCGTGTAGCCCAGCGTCTCGGTGCCGGAGAAGCCGGCGGCTGGCGAGTAGTTGATCGTGTTGTCCGGGTTTGCCGTCGCCGTGCCGCCCTGATCCGGTGCGGTCGTGATCGTCACGGTCGCGCCCGGGAAGCCCGTGTCGTTGTTCAGAACCGATATCGTGTTGTTGGCGCTGTTCTGAAGCACGCTGGCCACATCGTCGTTCGCCTGGGGCACGGCCACGGGCGTGCCCTCGATCGTCAGAGGACCGGCATAGAACGTCGAGTTGTTGATGAACTGCTGAATTGCGGGAGACCAGTAGATGTTGCCCGCGGCCGCGGCACTGGCCAGGGCGCGCCGGTACTCGCCAGCGGTCGTGCTCAGGTTGCCGGACTGGTCCACGGCCAGGGTGGCCAGAACTCCGCTCACGATGCTGAGCGGATCTTCGACACAGGTATTCACCGCCGAGCAGCCGGCGGTGTCGCAATAGATCGGAATCGGCAGTAAGGACAGCTGCCCGCCATCGGCCTGGTAATCGCCTGGCATGCCAACCTAGATTGTCCTTCCAAACCTCCGCGTCAATTGAACGAGAGCCCCGCATTCCTCCCGCTGCATTGGTTGACGTGATAACGCCAAGTCTCTGCTGCGAGGAAGCAGAGGGCGACGTCGGTAGTTTGAGTGAACTTAGTCGGTTTATAAGAAATCAATAATATTGATAACTTAGCTATAATCTGCGCTCATGGACCCCGTTAGCAACCCTTTCGCACCCGGCGCCGGCACGCCGCCACCAGAGTTGGCTGGCCGTGACGATCTCCGCGAAACGGTGCGCGTGGCTTTGGAGCGAGTCCGGCGCGGACTGCCCACCAAAAGCATTCTTATGGTTGGCCTTCGCGGCGTTGGTAAGACAGTGCTGCTCGACCGCATGCGCGACGACGCTGAGTCAGGGGGGCTTCAGACTCTGCGGGTGGAAGCTCCGGAAGGCCGATCACTGCCAGCCATCCTCGCTCCGCAATTGCGCCAGGCGTTATTGCGTTTGTCGAGAATCGAGAAGGCCAAAGACCTGTCTGAACGCGCTCTACGCGGCCTCGCAGGTTTCGCCAAGGCGCTTAAGCTCAAGTACAACGACATTGAGGTTGGGCTGGATTTTGATCCTGAGCCAGGACTTGCCGATAACGGCGATCTCGAGCACGACTTGCAGGCGTTGCTGGAAGTAGTTGGAGCCGCTGCCCAAAGTGCAGGCACCGCCCTCGTGCTGTTTGTCGACGAACTCCAATACGTAGAGGAAGACGAACTGGCCGCACTTATTACGGCACTGCATCGCACAGCTCAACGTCGCCTCCCCGTGGTCCTCGTCGGCGCAGGGCTGCCGCAGCTTCGTGGGCAGATGGGCCGTGCCAAGTCCTATGCCGAACGACTGTTCGACTTCCCCGAGATTGGGCCCCTTCCCGAAGCCGCGGCTCGCATTGCCATCGCTAAACCGCTTCAGGAACAGGGAATCAACGTGAGTGAAGATGCATTGCAGGGAATTGTGCAACAGACCCACGGCTATCCGTATTTCTTACAGGAGTGGGGCAAACACGCATGGGACATCGCAATCGCTTCACCCATTACCCGCACTGATGTCGAACGCGCATCAAAGGAGGCCGTGGCGGCACTTGA
>CAZUPX010000097.1:0-3279 GCA_964622155.1 uncultured Planctomycetaceae bacterium
ACAGGTTGCCTGCCAGATCGTGATCCCAAAGACGCGCGAGATCGCTACAGACAATCAGATCGGAATCGAGGTAGATCACTCGCTCGACGCTGGTCGGCAGAACTCGCGAAATCATAATCCGATAATAGCTGACAAGACTGATGTGCCGCGAAACCGGCAGTCCAGCAAGTGCTGAATCATCGACCTCGACCCATTCGACGCGACAACGGTCCGCGGGCCAGGACCGCAATAACCGTTCCCTGGTTGCATCTTGTAGCCCCCCATCCAACACGTAGACGACGAGTTTTCGATCGGCCGCCAAATTGTCAAGAGCCGAACGAACTGTCGCTGCCAGGGGCATTGCAAAGTTTTCGTCGGCGGCAAGCACCACGATCGGATCGCGATCCTCCGTGCCGCTCGGTCTAAGGTTGGTTAGTGTCATGCGTCGTCTCCCGGCATGTATAAGGGCAATTCCTCAAGAAAGATATAATGCCTTGCGATGGATGTTCATTACCGCGAACAGGTCAATTTTCCAGATCGCAAAAACAACAGGCTCGCGCGTCTCCGCGCGGGCCGCAGAATTCGCCCACTCACCGAATGATGTCTAGAAATCTTCCGCATTGGTCACACGCGCAGACGATCGACGACGGCTCGATCTGCGGTTTCAGGGGTTTGCAAACGCATCGCTGCACCTCGCCCAGTGATCCCCGAGCCGACCATCAGAAGGCGCGTTTTGCCGGACTTGGGGCGGACTATTTACTAAAGGCCGCTTGACCCGTCAAGCGCAGAGCTTCAGAACTGTACACGGTACAGCCAGGCAACGAAGTGCGCGTTGGTCAGGAATTTCGAGGATAATGCGTTGAATTGAGACTAGTCGAGGATGTCGGCTTTAGCCACTGGGAGACATGCTATCACTGTGAGGCGATAGATACTGCCAGGTGCGATATTGAAACCCGCGGCACCTTGAAGACCTACTTTGAACCCGGCGACATTCCGACACAGGAGCAATTCAAGGACATGATCGACAGCTCATTGGATCTTCTTCACGACGGGTTAATTGAATCTTCTTCACGACGGGTTAATTGCCTACACCGCCCCCGACTCCAGCGGCGGCGCGCCGCGGCTGGATGAGGGCGTGTCGGTGGGGCCCGACTTGCAATTCTTTCCGCTGGTCGATGTGCAGGGCTTTTCGCCCGATTGGCGGAGCCACAGCGGCTTTCTGCCGTTGGCATATTTGCAGGGGCCCGATTTGCACTACGCCTTCCTGCAAATCAGCAGCCCAGTGCCGGGAGCACCAAATCCCTACTCGATGCTCATCGAGTATCTCGCGTACGAAGACCTGGCCGACACCGAACCACGCAGAGTGTGCCCGAACCGACCTCAATGCTTCTTGCCCTGGCGGCTCTTGCCGGAACGGTGGCGTGGCGGAGGCGATGAATGCTCGGGCCCGTACTCAGGGGTTGGGAGGTGAGGACAGTCAGGCGCTTCCCGCGCGTCCCTATTGGCCGCCAGGATGGCCATCTCGCCAGTGCCAACGTACTCACGCACGACCTGACCGCCACGGCGCCAAGTCGGCGTGTCGTAGGCGCCCCGGCCATTGCAACTCTCTCAGCTCATTTGTGTAGCACCTTCGTAGTTGCCCCGCTTTCCGCCTGATCCGACATGAGCTTTTGCAGAAAATTAAGGCTGGTCATTATTCGACAATCAATCATCAAATTCGGAATCACCTGCCGATAGAAGACAAAGTAGCCTATCCGACGATCATCGTCAAAGTCGGAATAAGCCGTCGACAAAATTAAGACAGAGTAACGAGAAAAACTAATGCTCGATGATGTACAAAGAGCAAGACGGAACAGAAAGGTCGTCATTGCGATCATGTTGGCGCTGGCTGTGTGGGGCTGGTTCGACGTGCGCGTGCGAGGCACGGTCGATCCGAACAATCCCGAGGTTCACAAGACCGACTTCACCGTTTACACCGAGGCCGGCGCCGCGTTCTTCGACGGCCGCGATCCCTATACCGTGTCCAATCCACGCGGCTGGCGATATCTCTACCCGCCGCTGTTCGCCATTTTGGTATCGCCGCTGCACGCCCTCGATCCGCAAGCACAAGTGCTGGTGTGGTTCGCCCTGAGCGTGCTGATGGGTTGGGGATGTTACCTTGAGTGGGTGCGGATCGCGTGCCGCCTGCTCCCCAACGACCGGGGGACGGGAGCTTTTGGCCCGATACCATTCTGGCTCGGTATCGCCGCCCTGACGGCTGCCGCGTTGCCGGCGCTCAATTGCCTGCAGCGTGGCCAGGTAGGCATCGCGAAATTGTACCTTCTGCTCCTCGGCTTCCGCTTGCTCTTCGAGAATCGATCGCTGGCGCGCTCAGTCGCGGGCGGCGCGATTTTAGCCTTGGCCGTCGCCTTGAAAATCACGCCGCTGGTGCCCGTGGCTTTCCTCATGTGCCAGCAGCTGGCGTCCGCTTGGTACACCAAGGGTTCGCCGCGACGGTGGATACCCTCAAGCGCCGGACCGTTGGGGACGATCGCGGGACTTGCCCTGTGGTTTGTTTTCCTACCGGCGGCACTGGTTGGGTGGCGGGCCAATTTGCACCACCTGAACACATGGTGGCATTCGGTGGCCACTGACCCGGTGATCAGCGATAACTTTGCCGGCACAATGTCGCTGCGCAACCAGAGCTTCACCATTGCCGCGCACCACCTGGGCAACTGGGCCCACTACCACTTCGCCGGAGGTTCCGACGATCGTGGAGCCGAGCAATTGTGCCTCGGCGGCCGAGGGCTACCGATGGACGAGGCCTGGATGGAGATGCCGCTTTTGGTCGTCCGGTTGGTCGCCGTCGGCCTACTGGTGGCCGTCGGCTACCGCACGGCCAGATCGCAAGACAAGCTGGGCCAGGCCGCCGTCTTCGGCCTGGCTTGTGTGTTGACCTTGATTGTCTTCGCCATTGCCCGAGCGCACTATTACGTGTTGCTGTTGCCAGCGGTGACATTTGTTTGCCTGTGGCTGCTGCGCCGGGACCAGTGGAACTGGGCAGTTGGGCTGGCCATCGTGCCCGGCATCTTGGTCGTGGGGCACTATGCGTTTTTGAGCGTGACGGGCCGAATCGGTCTGTTGGGACTGGGCACGACCCTGTGGTACGTTTCGGCCAGCGTGAGGATGCTGATGGCGGATCGGTCGGCCTCCGGGAATGCAAGTGCCCCGCTACGCGTGGAGAACGTAACTCGCGCGCCAACTCGTCAGCCTGTGGCGGCTTGAGGTACAAGTCGAGCACCGAGCTGTCGCGGTGGTCCT
>CAZUPX010000098.1:0-2029 GCA_964622155.1 uncultured Planctomycetaceae bacterium
TTGGATCATTCTGCCGCTTCTCAGTGTGGAGTGTCTGGCCGGATCACCGTTGGCGGATATTCAGAAGAAAGTTGTCGACGGCCATCGCAAGATCGACCGGTTATCCATCTCCTGTTTCATTTATGCGCGGCGCGTGGGTGAGGACGTTGGTGAGGAGGGGCAGTTGTTCATGGGGTCGGTCGAATATCGATACGACCGGGCCACGAAACAGTTGGCCATTGGGACCAGCGGTGAGCCGATGATGCTGGTTCAGGGGAACCGGCTGCTGGTGTTGGCGTTTGATACCGAGGACGATGGCCCGACTTAGTCGCTGTAAAACAATAACTTACCGAATTCGATTATGTGTCGGGTAGGATGGTGTAGTTCCATTCGCCATGAAATGCTGCGCGACGGATTCTGACATCGAGTAGCTGTTCTTCTGAGACCTTGCGTGACTTCTGATAGCGGCCCTCGTCGAGCCAAGCGTGGACCTCCAGCCCCTGCCTTGTTGTAGTGCTTCCGATGAGGTTAACCACGATTTCGAGTGTTTCCAACGGGACGCCTTGCCAGTTGCGGGTGATATGGCAGAAGAGCCGATGCTCAATCTTGTTCCACTGGCTGGTGCCCGGAGGAAAGTGACACAGTTCGACCTTCAGGCCCGTGTCGTTTGCGAGCTGCTGCAGCTCGCATCGCCACAGACGAGTGCGCGGACTATTGCTGCCTCCACAGTCCGCGGTGATCAGCAGGCGGTTCGCCGAAGGAAAGCGCTTGCGTCCCAACTTCATCCACCATCGACGGATGGCGGCCACCGCGAACTCCGCCGTGTCATGACTCACTCCAACCGTGACTCCGGCTTCGTTGTTCGCAAGATCGTAGACGCCATAGGGGACCGCTTTGCCGAGATTCTTGTCGGGAAAGTCATGAGTCTTGACTTCGACCGGCTCTCTCCTTCGACGGTAGGTCTTCCCCGGATTCTTCATTTTTCCCAGGTTTTCCTTCTTTTTCGTGTCCACGGAAATCGCCGGCTGTCGCTTTCGCAGATAACTCCCGACGCGTTTCGCGAGGTATTCAAACTGGGCGTTGCGATCCGGGTGCTGCTTGCCTTCGATCGTCTTGCGATTGGCTTGAAGACTGTAGCCGCACTGTCGGAGCAACTTGGCAACCTTGGCATGGCTCACCGTGAAGCCCTGTCGGTCCAACTCATCGGCAATCGATCTCGTGCTCTTGCAGGTCCAACGTAACGGCGACATCGGATCGCCACGAGTGTATGAATCCACCAGACGCTGCAGCAACTGGAGCAGTTCCGGAATCTCGGCTTCGATGGCATGCCGTCCGCTGCCAGGCTTGCGCTGCCGATCCGATGTGAGGGAGTTTGGATCATCAAGTTCCACGACCCCCGTCCGGATCGTTCGATCCGACAGGCCAGTGGCCTGCGCGACCGCCGACACTCCGCCCCAACCCAGAGAGCGCGCTTCCGCCGCAGCCCAACGACGCCTCCCTCGCTCATCCAAGTCCTCATGCACGGCCAGATACTTCCGTCGAATCCATTCAACTACCGATGCGTCGGGCATCCGGGTAGAATGCCATAAGTCCCATTTTCGAGGAACATCAATTTCGGTAAGTTATTTATTTACATCGCCTTAGGTTAAGGTTTGTTTTCCCTGTTGCCACTTGGTTTCCCGTGGTGGTGTCGCAATATTTCAACCATTTCCAATTCGGTACTGCCCCCTCCCAGAACCGGACGTGCGCCGTGAACGCATCCGGCTCCCCACCATCATCTGCGCACCGTGTGTGCGTTGCTGCTCCCCAAGTTTAGCAACCGTACCCGACGCTGTGTTCGGTGGATGTCAGGTTGAGCCAGCGTGATGGCTTGGACGCCTTCTCTCCACCTAGAGGCACCCTCTGGGTCGCCCGGCTTCGTTCGGCTCGACGCGCTGTCAAGCTTCAACGGTATTATGCATCCTTCATCCTCGCTACCTTTCTGTTTACGCTTCAACACAGGACTTCGACGGGAACCGTCTTATACTTGCGCTGCAAAACTCGATACTGA
>CAZUPX010000099.1:0-4058 GCA_964622155.1 uncultured Planctomycetaceae bacterium
TTCCCTTGGTCGACGATCCAAACGATCTGGTTGTCGTCTACAAGACGCCCAACGTCACCGAAGCGCACCTGGTCAAAAATCTGCTCATCGACGAGGGCATCAAAGCTACGGTCGGCGAAGAACACGAATTCTTCTCGCTCCCGATCACGCCGTCGGACGTTCTCGTGCGGCGGGCCGATGAAGCACGGGCCAAGCCGATTATTGAGTCTTACGACGACGAACAGATTCGCCGCGCCGAACGTCCCGATTGGAAGTGCCCTGCTTGCGGAGCCACCGTGGTTGGCGCCTTCGATGAATGCGACGTGTGCGGCGCCGATAGTCCGGGAACGGAGGCGGAGTGATCGCTGGACGCTGATACAAACTCGATGCGCAAGCGAGGGATTCTTCGAGCGCCACCCCTCGCTTACGAGTCGGGTTCGTATTCAAGGAATCAATCGCGAGTTGATTACTCCCCTAGCGCCCGCCGTCCCGCGTCGAGTGTGCGCACGATCCGGTCGACATCGTAGACGCACCCGGCCCAGGTGCCGCCGCTGGCTTGTTGAAGTGCGGCCCACAGCCGCGTGTCGTTGGGCAATCGAGCGTCGGGTTTTAGATCCGGATGCTGCGTCCGCTTGAATAGAACGTGCGCGCCTTCGTCGGCTCCAAACTCGCGCGTCGCGTCGCCCACCAGATCGATCGTGCCTTCGAGGCGATGGCGATCGATTGTGATCCGTATGCGATCGCCGTCGAGCACTTTGCCGATCGGACCGCCGGCCAACGCCTCGGGCGAGACGTGACCGATGCAGGCTCCGGTGCTGACGCCCGAGAAGCGTGCGTCGGTAATCACGGCCACTTCGCGTCCCCAATCCAAGTATCGCAAGGCCGATGTGACCTGATAGGTCTCTTCCATGCCCGAGCCAAGCGGTCCGCGGCCGGCCAACACAATCACGTCGCCGGGCTTAATCGGCCGGTCGGTCTGCCCTTTGATGGCGGCCACGGCGTCCCGTTCACGAGTGAAAACTCTAGCGAGGCCCGACTTGCGATACACGCCGTCGCCGTCGACGACGCGCGGGTCGATAGCCGTACTCTTGATGACCGAGCCGTCTGGGGCCAGATTGCCGCGCGGAAAACAGATCGTGCGCGTCAGACCGCGCGATTCGGCTCGCTGGGGCGACATGATCACGTCGGCGGCGTCGACGCCGTCGCGTGCTCGTAGTGTCTCACGCAGCGCGGCCCTGCGGGGTGAGCGTTCCCACCAGGCGAGGACTTCACCCAGCGTGCAGCCGGCCACCGTCAGCACGTCGAGCGAAAGCAACCCCGAATCGCGCAGATGAAGCATGATCTCCGGAACGCCGCCCGCCAGGAACACGCGCACCGTCGTGTGGCCGACTGGGCCATTCGGCAAGGCATCGACCAGCCGCGGCACCAGCGCGTTGACCTGTTGCCAATCTTCGATTGCTGGCACGCGAAGTCCTGCAGCGTGTGCGATCGCGGGCACGTGCAGCAGCAAGTTGGTGGATCCGCCGCAGGCTGCGTGCACGATCATAGCGTTGCGGATCGACGCGTCCACCAGCACGTCGGCCAGCTTGATCTTGCGTTGGTTCAAAGCCAGTAGCGCTTGCGCGCTTCGCGTTGCAATGTCGAGCCAAATTGGCTGGCCGCTGGGCGCTAGCGCCGAATGTGGCAGTGACAGGCCGAGGGCTTCGCCGACCACCTGCGCCGTGGCCGCGGTGCCGAGAAACTGGCACCCGCCTCCCGGTGACGCGCACGCCCGACAACCGAGCTCGGCGGCGGCTTCGATCGTGATCTCGCCATGCGCGTAGCGAGCGCCGATGGATTGAATCTTCCCGGCATCTTCACCGTCCGCTGGCGGCAGCGAAACGCCTCCTGGCACGAGCACGCACGGCAATTCGCGCATGCCGGCCAGGGCCAGCATCATCGCCGGCAATCCTTTATCGCACGTGGCCACACCCAGCACGCCGCGCCGCGTGGGCAGCGAGCGGATGAGCCGGCGAAAGATCGTCGCCGCGTCGTTGCGATAGGGAAGACTGTCGAACATGCCGACCGTGCCCTGCGTTCGTCCATCGCACGGATCGGAGCAATAGGCCGCAAACGGGACCGCGCCGGCCTGCTTGAGCACCAGTGCGGCCTCTTGCACGAGCAAGCCGACTTCCCAATGGCCCGTGTGATAGCCCAGCGCAATCGGCGTGCCGTCGGCGGCACGGATGCCGCCTTGCGTGCTGAGCAACAGAAACTGCGGGCCGAGCATGGCCGAGGGCTCCCAGCCCATGCCGGCGTTTTGCGACAGCCCGAACAGATCGCCGCTGGGCCAGTCGCGAAGCATTGCCTCCGAAAGCGGCAGCGAACCGACCGGCCCGGCGGAGGTCGTCTGCACGTCGTACAGCCGTGCGTCGGCGGCGTCGAGCTGATTCAGTAAGTCAGGAAGCGAAGAGGGCATAATGGATGCTCATCGAGGCGGTGCTCGATCGCTGATGGGATTCGAATCGCGTGGCCGCTCGGTGCGCCACAGAAGTCGCGCGATGGTCGCCGCCAACACCGGCAGCGCGATCGACGCGCCCAAGGCCAGTGGAAGCTGCCCCTGCGACTGAGCAACCTGACCCAGCGCCGAATACACAAGCGCGATGCCGACATTGCTGAGCATCATGGCCGGCAGAAACTGAGTCCACGCCAACTCGGTGGTGCCCAAAAGCAGCACGGCGGCTTCGGCCAGCACGGGCAGCGGCCGCGTAAAGATCACCACCCAAAAACCGTAGTGCTCAGCAACCCGGTCCATTCGCGCCAGGTCGTCGGCCGTCGCGAGTCGCGTGGCGATGACGCGGCCGAGTCTCCGAGCCAGGTAAAAGCCGCCGATCGCGCCGGCCGTCATTCCTAGCCACGAGACGGCGGTGCCCGCGACAATCCCAAGCTGCGATCCGGCGAGCGTGCTGACCAGGCTCGACGGCACCGGCAACAAGATGTCGCTGGCCAACAGTGTCACGGTCGCCAGGGCCACAGTCATCGGCGGTGGTGGGGGATCGAACCAGCCGGCAATCTTCGCCTCCAGCGCTTCGCCAAAGCCAAGAAACGGCACGATCGGCACCAGCAATGCCAAAGCCACGATCAACAGGGGCCGCAAGAGGTGGCGCATGAGGAGGAGGCTTGAGGCCAAAGGCTAGAGGACGCACGAGGGTTAGCTCTTCAAGCTAGCACGACGGCTAGCGTACTTTCAAGAACGTTCGCGTGCCAGTGCTTGCTTGTCTAGCAGTGGCACCGTCGATGTGTCCGATAATGGCCTTCCGCGCGTCGCTGAAGTTTGCTACTTACTCGACCGAGCGCGCGGACTCTTGCGCTGCAAAGTGCGATAGGGGTCCGTCGGCGTCACATCTTGGCGGTCTCGTCTAACAGCTTGTTCCACGTTCGGCCATCGGGATTATCTCGGCCGAAATTGTCAGCTCTCTATCTTCCGCATGGAACAGTTATGAAACGCATTCTGATTGGCGTGATGGCCCTAACGACTGTGGGCGGCCTGGGCGTGGGCGGCGCGTACGTCGCTCGCCAGGCGATGACAGGCGAGACCGAAACACAATCCACCCAGGTGGAAGTCGTCGATGAGGCACCGCGCGATTTGACGCCAACGCCGATTCCGATCGCCCGCCGAGAAGTCGATCAACCAGGTGCCGGTAATCCGTTTGCCAACGGCGCGAGTTTGCCCCAACGAGACGCATCTGCAGAGGATGACCATCGTGCGGCTAACCAGACCACCGAGCAGGTCGACCTGGAAATTCCAGACGCCGACGCGGCGGGGCTTGATCGCGTAGACGCGGTTGGATCGGCTCAGCGATCGGCCAATGCACCTACACGTTACCCAGAGCGGCAAACGGTCGCCGAGACTGCCGAGCATCAGGCCGCCGACGAGCCTACGGATAAGCCTCAAGCATCCGAGCCGCGCACGGCTACATCGCGAACATCACGAGCCGTGGACCGTTATGGCCGTCCGACTGAGAATCCCCCTGCGTCGCGCTTCGGGCGCCAGTCGGTCGAACCGGCAACCGACACCGCGGCCGATGAGCCACAACAGC
>CAZUPX010000100.1:0-2210 GCA_964622155.1 uncultured Planctomycetaceae bacterium
TCGGCGAACGACTCGGCGCCTTTCGACAGATCGGCGCCGGCACAGAACGCCCGTCCGGCCCCGGTAAAGATGATGGCGCGTACGTCGTCGTCCTGATCGGCGCGGCCGATTGCATCGAGGATTTCAGCTCCCATCGCCGAGTTAAACGCGTTCAGCTTCTCGGGCCGGTTGAGCGTGATCGTCAGTACGAGGTCCTTGACTTCGTAGCGGATCGTCTCGTACGTATTCGGCATGGTGTTCGTCCTTTTGTATCGGTGTGACTACGGTCGACGGGCGAGCGTGCGCCTCGCCAGGCGCGCGGAGCGAGAGTTCGGTGTCGCACGTGAGTGCCACTTGGGCGCTATGGATCCAGCGATGCCTTATTTACATCGCGCTAGGATCCAAGGGGCTGGCTATTTTGACAACTTGCGCTTGAGAATTCCGCGTGGGTTCGCATCTGGCTTTCCATCCGAAAAACTGACGAACGCCGAGTCCAGCGTGTTGGCGTCCTTGACTCGCAGAATGCCCTCGTGCACGTGGGTGTCGACCTTGGGATCGAAGTTGGTCCCGCCAAAGAAGGCGAACTTGATTTCGCCAGGCTTGTTGGTCTTCTCGAATTTCATGATCGGCGCGTTGTGGAGCGCGCAGTAGTGCGTGAGCAGAAGATCATCCCCATCCCGATGATACATGCTGATCATTTCGCTCGGGTCGCCGGGAAAGATCGTCTCCATCACCGAGCTTCCCGCCGCGGTCACCTTGAAGGTGACCAGACGTGAGCTGCCGCCGTGTTGATGGTCGACGCCGGAACGCTCCCAGTCGCCGCCCAGTGTCTTCAGGAACTCAAACGCCGAGTCCGCGTCGTAGACAACCGACTCGGGACTTCCGGTCGCTGTGTCTACCGCCTTAGATTGGTCGGCTCGAGTCGAGCACGCCAGAGCGAACACCAAAACGATTGCCGAAGCGAACACGACTGGAGTCTTCATGATCTTCTCCTCAAATTTGAACTGCATGCTAATGCCGGGCCACGCCCCACACGTCCTGGCGTCCGATGGTCCCACGCTGTTGGAAAGTCACCGTATTCTCATCCTGTGTTTTTGGCAAAACAAGTCGTCGGGGCGAAACTCGGAGGACATCGCTACCAGAAGCCGGGCCGAGCGAGCAGTTCGGCCGATCCATCACGCGTCGACGATGTGTGTGGGTCAAGCCGGACAACCCAGTCTGCTAGAATCATGGGCCATGAACGCACTTTTTTCGGGCGGAATCACGATCTTCAAAATCACCCTGCCCTGGCCCGTTGCGGTCCTGGTCCTCGTCATGCTGGGCTTGGGGGTGACCGCGATTCGAGCGCTTTGGTTGCCGCGATGACCCGGGAGGAGTTTGCCCGTTTCCCGGCAAACTGTACCACTACCGCCAATCGCCACCTGATAGCGCTTCGCGCTGCGGTCTGGTAGAATCGTGGGCATGGGCGCAAAGACGAATGCGCAAGTCATGACGGTCATAAACTTGATTGGCGTGGCGGTCGCCTACTCGTATGGAAGCCGTCCGTTTCTAGTTCTGTGCGCGGTGTTCTCTGCCGTGTTCGCAATGATCTGGGGCATTCGCCGAAATCAGGAGGCTAACTCAAGCTAACCGCTTTTCCCGTCAACGGATTCAAACTGTACCACGACCCACGGCGGACGCCACTCCCTCGCAACTCCTTCAGCGCAGTGGAGCCGCTGCGAATCGATCCAGCCGGCGCAGCACGGTCTGGGCCGCATGGTAGCCGCACATGCCGTGCACGCCGCCGCCCGGCGGCGTCGAGGCGGAGCAGATGAGCACTCGCGGGTTCGGTGTCGTGTAAGGATCCAGTCGCGCGACCGGCCGCGTGAAGAGTTGCGCCAGATCGGCGACCCCACCGGTGATCGCGCCGCCGACGTAGTTCGGGTTGTACCGCTCCAGGTCAGCCGGCGTGGTCACGTGGCGGGCCAGGATGAGAGAGCGGAATCCCGGCGCGAAGCGCTCGACTTGCTGCTCCACGACGTCGGTCATGTCCACGGTCGATCCCGACGGAACATGGCAATATGCCCAGCCGGTGTGTTTTCCGTCGGGCGCCCGGCTGCGATCAAATTCGCTCTGCTGACATACGAGCACATACGGACGCTGGGGATGTTCGCCGCGCCAGACCGCGGCCTCGGCAGCGGCGATCTCTTCCAGCGTCCCGCCGAGATGCCAGGTCGATGCCCCAAGACAAT